>NZ_CP008941.1:825000-1125000 GCF_000742835.1 Candidatus Paracaedibacter acanthamoebae
GCGATGACAAGACAGACTGGATTGTGGAGTATCCGACTAACCTAAAAAAATGAAGCCGCCATCCCCCTATGGATTAAAACTGAGGCCCACAATTATTATAGGGCCTCGCCGCCTCTATTTAAGCCGACTCTCTCTCCTCTAACTTTTGTTTTTCTTGAGCATCGCGGTCGCTTAAGGTCAACATAATAACGGCAACAATAATGACAAGGCTCCCCATAATAGTCCAACGATCGGGGCTTTCTGCAAACATAAAATAACCAATCGGGATGCTCATACACAGACGCGTATATTCAAAAGGGGTAACAAAGCTGGCAGGCGCCCTTTTTAAGGCATTAAGATAGCAATATTGAGAAGAAACGCCCGCAATACCAATCACACTCAGTCGCCATAAATCTGAGGGAGATGGTGTTTCCCAGAACCACAAAGCCAAAATACCACTGACTATCAAAACGCCAAAAGTGGCATAGAACAAAACTGTTTCCGACGAATCAGTTCGCGTAAGGCTTTTAGCCGCAATAATCGCTAAACCTGCCAATAAATTTGCAGCCAACGCCACCCCTGTTCCTATATCAATCATGCCATCGGATGGGCGAACCATAATCATGACTCCCCCATACCCTAAGGCCAACGCCACCCACTTTATCCATGAAACGCGTTCGCGTAGCAATAAAATAGCCATAAGTGTGGTGAATAAAGGGCCTGTCTGACCAATCGAAGCCGCATAGGCTATGGGAAGATGACGATAGGCATAATAAGTACACCCCATAGAACAAGAAACCAAAATAATCCTTAAAAGATGGAGGCTAAGACGGGATGTGCCAAAATGAACTTTAAAGCCTGCCTGCCAGAACAATGGCATAGCCGCTGTAACTCCGACTACGCTGCGGCTAAAAATTAAGCTCACTTGATTAACAGAATCATCCAAAGTTTTGGCTATAGCCATTGCCAACGAAAATAAGGCAGACCACATAAACATCCAAAAGACAGCTCGAAAACGACAATGCTGAAGATTCATTGAATCCTTACCTTAACAAATATGTAATTAACTTCACTAAAAAGAAGCCTAAAATAAAAAAATACCATGTAGCCTCTCGAAGTCCAGACCATATATTTAAAAATCTTTCACCAATGCCGTGAGGCTTTTGTTTTCGCAACCATTTTTCATCACAAATAGAGGCAGGTATATCGACCCAAATACAATCCCTGATTTCTTTTGCATTTTGCAAATATTCTCCCAAATCCTCTTTATTAACACAAAATGCATTAACAGATACACTGTATAAAAATGTTCGCTGGTTTCCTTCCTCTAGAATTTTACACCGATAATCAAAATGATCATTCTTAATTTCGAGCAGATGGGGCTCTGTGGATTTAAAAACAGCACGAGGATAAATTACTTTAACAACATGGTTACCCTTTAACCCATACGGCAAAGAAAGAGCATACTGACGATTTTCCCCCTCTTCTGGCCATTTAATACCATTACTTACACCGTGAGGTAACCAATACATATCGCCATTCTCAGCAAAAATTTCATTAACATTCTCAACGATATACCGTTCCTCAACAGTGATAACATTCTTGACAGTATCATCACTAAAAGAAAAATCTTCCCAAGAAATCCTAGGAAACGTCTGCTTATAAAAGTCAATTAAATCCTGTTTATATTTTTTTTCCCCCACCTCAGCTACATAGGATCGAACTCGGCAAGTATCGCTTCCTCGGAAAATAGTTTCAACAGCAATCGTCAATTGACCTGAAACCGCGTGAGTAAAATCAAAACTTTCTGTTATATAAATACAGCTAATTTGGTCTGCATTAATCCGCACTAAATTTTGCGTGAGAGGCGATAAGATTAATGCATCTCCTTTCGGGACAGTTCCCCTGACAGATAAGTTTCCTTCCTCCCCCTCACACGTGGGGTCTACCCAATATTCCTTTCCTTGATAAAAAACAAAGACAATTACATGATTAAAAGCTGAGCCTGTGGGCAAGGTGTGACTTGGATAATCGGGATAAGTTGAATTGACGAGAACAGAAAAGGCTTCTATACCAAGGACCTCTAGCATTGCAACAAGAAGAAAACTTTTGTCTTTGCAATCACCAAAACCATTTTCAATGGTTTTTTCGACTGAATAGGGACGGCGAAAGTGCACAGGTTCGTTAAAACTAACGTATCTTATTCGTCGCTGAACATAATCTAAACAAGCCACAATTTGATCATCGACAGAAGTAAGTTTAAGAATATGAGGCATGATATTTGCCCGTAAATAGTCCCGAGTATGATCAGATACTTGGTAATCCCTCATAATTGTTGCCACCACACTTGACCAAGACTTCTGATCGGTTATGAACAATCTTGATTCTGGATCATCTTGTAAAGGGATATATTCAGCACTATGCACCAAATACGTCGGCTCGACTGTAAAACACACTGCATCATACCCCGGTAAACTATCAACGTTTACACAACTAAAGGTATAGGTCTCCCCCTCCCCCTTCCAATACAACTGTTTTGAAATGAGTTTAATAACAGTCAAGCGACGATACATTAGAGAGTAAGAGGTCGTTAGATTTATAGAAGCTGTAAATTCTTGTGTCATCGACGGGCGAACACCAAGAACACTATAAGAAAAATCTAAGATATCTCCAGGATGAAGGTCATTAAAAACTATTCTTATTTGTCCTGGGCCTGCATGTAACTGATCAGCGTTCGATCTGACCGTATCACTGACAAAATAATGAGAGCTTTGGAGCTTATTTAAAACGTCTCCTTTACGAACAACATTAATTCTATGAATAACTAATTTCTGATAATGCGGCAAAAAATCTATCTCAATCTCGCCTGCTTGATCAATAGCCTTTTTAGTACGATACTCTTGAATCAGCTGATAATGATAATGGGTATGATCATCTTCCTCAAGAAAAATTGAAGAACAATAAGCATAGCGACCCACTGGCCATTCAACATAATCCTCAAATTCAGCTCTGTTTTTAGTCAAAGCCTCTTTAATAGACAATAACTGCACCCAATCAGGATCAGTATCAAAACTATAATATGCAAGAGTATCTTTTATTTGACCGAGATTTTTTTTCTTCATAGAGAACCGATTTATTTAATTAGCGTAAGAACGGGAAAGGCTAAGCAATGGGAGGTGGCTGGGGGACCAGGATTCGAACCTGAGCTGCCCGGTCCAGAGCCGGGAGTTCTACCACTAAACTATCCCCCAATATTAAGGCTAAAATCAAACATATAGACCATATATGTATAGGCATACACAAAATTATTCCATCTTCCAAGTAAAAAAATGTCGAGATTAAGCCTTTTTTTATTGAAACTATGTTACACTGTCATCAAATATAGAGAGAATAAAGCTGTCACATCGGTGACAAACGGTTTAGAGAAGTTTATAAATGCTAAGGTCACGCTATCGCGGTCATATGAATTCACCCCCTTCAAAGGATTGCCCGACTATTGCCGCAATTGATCTTGGCACTAACTCTTGTCGCCTATTAATTGCCAAAGTTGAAGGCCAAGCTTTCCAAGTCATTGACTCATTTTCGCGCGTCGTCCGGTTAGGCGAAAGCGTCCATACAACCAATCGACTAACAGAAGCTGCCATTCAACGCACAATTGAGGCTTTGCGCATTTGCCAAGAAAAAATTGAAAATAATAAAGTATGTCATCTGCGCGCTGTAACAACTGAAGCCTGCCGTCGGGCTGAGAACAGTGATGACTTGGTGAAGCGTGCTTTAAATGAATTAGGCCTATCTATCGATATTATCTCAGCGGAAGAAGAAGCCCGGCTTGCTTTATCCGGATGTGCTGGGGTTCTTAACAGCCGCATCCCCTTTGCTCTTGCGTTTGATATTGGCGGGGGCAGCACCGAAGTCATGTGGTTGCGCATCAACGAGCCCCGCCGTTTACACCGTCGACGCTTTCCAGTGATTGAGGTTATTGATTGTATATCCCTTCCTTATGGTGTGGTGACTTTATGTGATCGTTATAATAATCAATCTTATGATTTGGATATCTATAATGAGATCCGCCATGAAGTTGCAAAATTACTGACCGAGTTTTCACAAAGAAATAATATTCCTGCAACCATGGCGCGCCAAAAAGTTCAAATGATTGGGACCTCAGGCACCGTTACAACCTTAGCGGCAATTAGTTTAAATCTTGAACGCTATGATCGTCGCATGATTGATGGTGTCTCTTTAGAAATTTCTGACATCCACCGGATGTGCGCCGAAATCTTTGCCTTGAACCAAGAGCAACGGGCACATCACCCCTGCATTGGTGCCGGTCGAACCGATTTAGTTGTCATGGGGACTGGAATTCTTGAAGGTATTTGCGATACCTGGCCCGTTCCCAGCCTACGGGTGGCAGATCGAGGAGTGCGCGAAGGAATCTTGATGGAGTTGGTGAAAGAAATGTACCCTTCTAAATCCGTTCATCCTCGCTTTGTAAAAAAATAAGGAATTAATATGGCAGAACAAACACTAACAAATAACAATATCTCCCTCGATCAATTAAGGCCGTATTATATTAATGATTCCGCTAAGATTAGTCGTTCTACCCGTTATTATGACTATGTCTTTCAACAGATACTTGACGGCAAGCGATCAAAAAGCAACTGGGCAGCCGGCTTTATGTCTACCCTATGGACCATCTATAGACGGCAATACGAATTAGCCTTCGTTATTTCCTTAATTTTTATGGTTGTAGCCACTTTAGAAACCTTGCTGCCCCAATACTCAAATGGATTAAGTCTATTTTTAGGAATTGTTTTATTATTTGTTCTGGCATTTAAGGGAAATACTTATTACTTTAATGCTATAAAGAAAAAGATTGAGACCGGCATAAAGCCTGAACACCCGAGCAACAATATCGATAAACAGGGGACATGCCTCCTGCTTGTTTTTTTTATAACAACATTTACTCTATCTTTATATGGCGTGGTAGGGGTATTGTTGGATCCTGAGATCATTAGTATGGCAGAGCAACTTCATCACATCGAAGAATTATCTCGCAAATATCTCAAAATCAATTGGATTGCATTTGTTGTATTCTGGGGTGCTTTATATATCTGGAGAATCCATCCAGAAAAGGCAAAGAGAAATAGCTGATTTATCCAGCAAGATTATGGAGAAAACCATGACGACAAAAACACCTACTCGTCGACTCAAGGTCAAATTGGCCAGCAATAAGAAACGGACAAATTCCCAACGAGCATGGTTGGAACGTCAATTAAATGACCCTTATGTGCACCAGGCAAAAGCTGATGGGTATCGCTCTCGCGCCGCCTATAAACTGATTGAAATTGACCAAAAATACAGGATTCTTAAAGCCGGCCAAAAAGTCATCGATCTTGGGGCTTGCCCAGGCGGTTGGACTCAAGTTGCCGTGGAACGCGTTAAATCGCAAACCAATGAAAAAGCAAAAGTAATTGGGGTGGATTTGACAGAAATGTCAGAAATCCCCGGCGCCACTGTGTTTCAAGGAGATTTCACCGAGGACAGCACTCAAGAACGCTTAATAGATCTCCTCGATGGTAAAGCTAACGTCATCCTAAGTGACATGGCAGCGCCCGCTTGCGGTATGACCGACGTTGATCACATCCGCATTATGGCCCTGATTGAAGAAGCCTTTAATTTTGCTGAGAATGTACTGGCACCCGGCGGCGCCTTTGTTGCAAAAGTTTTACGGGGTGGCACCGAAGCCGACCTCTTAAAGCGCTTAAAAACGGCTTTCCAAAAAGTTACCCACTTTAAACCACCTGCAAGTCGCAAAGACTCCGCTGAAATGTATGTGGTCGGCATTGGGTTTAGAGGATAACCTTCGCTAAGAGGAAAGACTCTCTATCCTTCCAACCATCCTACCTTTCCTTCAAGCTATTGGCTTGAGCTTTATAAAATTCTTCGGAAGAAGGCTTAGACCTGCCTTAGGGAGGTCATAAGCTTAACAATGTGGAGGAGAGCGATAGAAAGCTTCTCCCCCCTCTCCCGTACCACACTCTCCTGGCCCTCGGTATATCGGCCTCATTTGATATCACTAGTATTCGCCTTATCTTTATAACTAGACAATTTTTTTGAGGAGAAGAAAATGTTTCATAAAACCCTTTTTATTGCCGCCCTTCTTATAACCGGGATGTCTCTCAACAGCCGAGTTAATGCTGAGGAATTTTCCTGTCCCCCGCATGATTCATTCTTAACCTGTTCAAAAGCAGTAGCAACCAAATACCAAAACTGCGCAGAGGAAGCTAAAAAAACCCATGATGGTGAAAAACTTAATCGAGCTCTTGAAAGTTGCAAATTTGAGGCCAAAAATAGCAAGGTGGAATGCCAAAATAGTTGCAAAAAAACGCAGGCAAATGTTCGAGCTGGCTAATTAACAACGCACCTGGGCAAAGCAGTATCGTCTCTAGACACGCTTTGCCTTATATGAACCAAAAATGCACGATCAAAAATGTTCGCTTTACGATAGGTATATGAATCAGCAATCTCTCTCATTTGATATAAAAATTTTCCAACTTATCCTTATGGATGTGTGAGGAATTTAGGAGGATAAAATAATGTGGAATAAAGCATTTTTTAGCGCAGCTACAATGATGATAGGTCTCACTTCTGGTACAGTTGCCTGTGAAGCAATGTCCCTTGATGCTCATCCTATCGTTAAGTATGAAGACTGTTCAAAGAAGGTAGCTCAAACTTATAAAGCTAGAGTGGGCAACCTAAAAACACCTAAGCCTAAGGAGAAAGAGGCATTTTTAAAGCATTTTATAGAGATGGCTAAACATGAGCAAAAACGCTGTAAAGAAACGTGCGTTGATGCTCCCCAGGCAGCTTTAGGTCGTTGAAATGAAGGGTGGCTGTCTCTTATCTTACACCATTTGACAGCCCCTCTTGCCCCCCCCTCATTAGTAAATAAGATTTGCCATTAATAAAATCTTACTCCATATGAAATTCGAGAAATTCATGATCAACAATGTTGGCTTTCAAATAATCTGATTAGTCAGAATTATCTCTCATTTGATGTAAAAATTATTCCCTCTATCTTTATAAGAGTGTCACAAATTGAAGAGGATAACACAATGATGAATAAGACATTTTTTAGTATAGCTGCCTTTATGATAGCCCTAACATCCAATACTTTTGCTTGTGAATCTATGGCTCTTGACCCAATCTATAAGTATGATGACTGTATCAATAAAGTGAAAGAAACCTTTAAAAAAAGAGCCAATTACTTCAAAACAAGTACTGAAGCAGAAAAAGCAGTCCTTATGGAAGATATTGCAGAAATGGCACAATATGAGGAACACCGGTGCCAAAAGACTTGCCGAGATGCTCCTCAAACAGCTGTAGCGGATTAATATTTGAAATACAGGTTTATATTGGTAATCAAGTAAATCTTTCAAAGTGGGGTATCAGCCCCCTTTGTGCAAAAAAGTACGGTTTGAAGGTGAAGGGAAAGCCCCCCCTCAGAAGGCTCTTAGGTTAAGGGAGACATAAATGGATCCCTTCCTCATTTTTATCTGTTTGCAATTTTATGGCCCCCGCCCCCCCTTAGGAAGATATCGCTATCTGAGAGGAAAATATATGGTTTCGGAAAGGATCCAGGCTCTAGACCGTATATTTTTACACGAATGGGGTTGATATCCCATATAGAAAGACGACTGATTGAATTAAATTGGGCAGAAATCTATGACGTTTATACACTTGAGGTCTCCTGAATATTTATCAGAATCCTCAGTTGCTAAACCGTACTTGTCAAGCTTAATGTGACAATGCCGCCGGGCCTTCTTCTTTGTTGCTATTATATTGAGAATTTTCTCAAATCCCTGGTCCAGCTCTTGGAGAGAAGACCATTAAAAAACTTGACAAGAGTAAATTTATTATACAATAACAACAACAATTAGCCTCTATTGATTAGTTACTTTTAAAACGGAGACACGACATGAAATTTAAGCATCTTTTTGCTTCTTTCTTATTAACAATGGTTACGCATCAGGCTTTTTCCTCTGAATCCTTAGAAGAGGAAGATAAAGCATCTGTAATCCAGCAAACAACATTAGAATCAGAGGGCTCTATTGGAGTATTGCCAGATGAAATGATGATCAAAATATTCTCCCTCCTCGAATTAAAGAATATTCCCTCTGTCACCGAAACAAATCAAAGATGGCAAAGGCTAATGAACGATAACCAGCTTTGGAAAAGTTATGCAAAAAGAGCCCACCTTATTATGGATGATGGAGATAACACTCAGGATAGAGATTATAAGGAACTCATTAAATATCATTGCACCTATTCTTTTGAGGGCCTAAACACCTTAAATATAAATAACGAAACAGAAAGTTGGATTCACGAGATAAACTTTGATGGTTCAGAAGTTTTAGGCGAAGCAGAGGAGGGATATAACCCTCGGAAGAGGTATAAATTTAAATGGACGCCAGAGAAAGGTATGGAATTCTTAAGGACCTTAAACGATGTAAACAAAAATGCCCTTTCTCTATATGTGATGGGCGGCACAATGTATTTTAACGATACTGTGTCAGATAATGATATACGGGACTTCTCACTACAATTGGCACGGCTCAAGGAAGAACTCTCTCGACCTCTAATCTCATCTGATATAATAGAGAGTCAGACTGAGATGGTAAATTTTGATGCCTTAAATTGGCTTTCGGGTATTTCTCCAGAGCCAAAATATTTAACAGAAGCCTGTGAATGGATCTCGGGGCATGGTATGAAAGCTTTACAACAATTGCTCACTGATAAGGGTCTTTTACCTCCTGGTTGGGAATTAGTGAACGTAAGCAAAATAACAGCAAGCAGAACTGTGCTTATTGGAGAAGCAAATTTTGATGTTGTGGGAGAAGACGGAATGATGGAAATACTGGAGCGCGCATGGCATGCTGTTATTCCCAGAAAAAATCTATTTTAATATAGAGGGCCTCTTCTTAAACGGCACCATCAAGTTCTGAGATCTGTCAGTATATTGCTGCTTTGGGGAGAATTTAGACACAAAGAAGATTACTTCTTTAGGTGTCGATCCAAAGTCACACGACTTACTCCAAGCTCTTTGGCGATATGGCTTTTCCTTGTTCCCAGAGCAAGTTGATTTTTGACAGAGTCGATTTGCTCAGAGGATAAGATTTCTTTCCTTCCCTTATATGCTCCACGTTTTTTAGCTAGCGCAATTCCCTCCATTTGCCTTTCTCGGATGAGAGCTCGTTCAAATTCAGCAAAAGCCCCCATAACAGATAGAAGGAGATTAGATATAGGGGAATCTTCCCCAGTGAAGGTGAGATTTTCTTTTAAGAATTGGACTTTGACGTCCTTTCCTGTAAACGTTTGCACTAAACGCCTAAGATCATCTAAATTGCGTGCAAGTCGATCAAGACTATGAACGATAATTGTATCTCCCTCTCAGGGTATCAGGAAGAATCGTCCGTAAATACACGCTAAGGAATTTTTTATTTGATCAAGCTCCTATCCAGTACATAACCGCCATACAAAATAATATTATCCCAACCGATTGGACTTAAATGGGGCAGCAGCGCTAAATATTTTTCATCCAGTTCATGGCCATCAGAATCACACATGGGCTCTCGAATATGGTGGAAACAATGCCCCATCATTAGATAGGTTTTATAAAAATTGGCTTTGATCCAACCAATCTCACCTTCTCGCAGATCTTGTCGTTTAATCTGTTCAGCATATTCACCACCAGCAATGCGGAAGTCTTTTGGGCTGTTTTATCTTGATAAGCTTTGACTTAATACGGCTCTGTTTATGAGCAAAGGATAGAAACCTCTGGTAAGATCGGCTAACAGGATAATTTATATAATCAGTTGTTGCTTGTTGCGGGTTAGAATGAGTAGAAGTAAATTCATACCAATTGAAAAACTTATCCTCACCAAGGCTGGTTTTAAGGTGGACCGGTTATACAAAAATATACTTATAACTTAAAAATATCTTCCTCTCATTTGATATAAAAATTATGCACCCTATTTTTATAAGTGTGTCATAAATTGAGAAGGATAATACAATGATGAATAACGTATTTCTTAGCACAGTTGCCCTTATGGTGGGCCTAATTTCCAATAAGCCTTGCTAGTTGCGACCCAGTCACCCCTAATCCTGCTGAAAATTATGGTGATTGCCTCAAAAAAGTAGCCCAAACGTTCCAAGCAAGGGCCAATAACATCTCGAAGTATCATCAACAAGAAAAGGATGCCATTCTTGAAGATCTAAAGGAAACAGCAAAATATGAAAAAGATATATGCCGCCAAACTTGTAAGGATGCGCCTCAGCCCCAGTCTGCGGGTTAGTATTTAAAGTAGGTTTTTCAAATATTCCTTAAGACATGTGAAAAATATGCCTTCCCCGGCTTAGGCCGGGGACTTTATAATTACTTTGATTCATTTATTGATTTTTTATACCGATTCTAGAATTGCGGCAATTCCCATACCGCCGGCGGTACAAATGGAAATCAACCCTCGTTTTTTCCCGTCTTGCACCAACAACTTGGCAAGCGTCCCTGTAATTCGAGCGCCCGTGGCTGCGAATGGATGGCCGAGAGCAACAGAACTACCCACTGTATTCAATTTTGTACGGTCCAAAGATCCGAGGGCCGATGTAAGTCCTAGACTACCGCGACAATAGGCATCGGTTTCCCAGGCTTTCAACGTGCACAGTACCTGCCCAGCAAAGGCTTCATGAATTTCAAAATAATCAAAATCGGAAAAAGTTAAGGTATTCCTTGTCAAGAGTTGAGCTACAGCCTTTGTCGGGGCCATCAGCAACCCGGCACCGTGCACAAAATCCACCGCGGCCACCTGCACATCCACAATTCTCGCTAAAGGTTTTAACCCGAGGGCCATAGCTCCCGCATCATTAGCAATCAAAACGCAAGCGGATCCATCCGTCAACGGTGAGCTGTTTCCCGCCGTTAATGATCCCTCTGGATTAAAGGCCGGCTTTAACTTAGCCAATTTATCAAGGGCAATATCACTGCGTAATATTCCATCTTGTTTTAAACCATAGAAGGGGGTGACTAGATCCTCATAGAATCCATCCTGATAAGCCTTGACACCATTAACATGGCTTGCCATAGCAAACTCGTCCTGCTCTTCCCGCGAAACATTCCATTCCTTTACCATCAGCTCACAGTGTTTTCCCATAGACAATTTAGTGCGCGGTTCATCGATAACAGGCGTTTTTGGTGATAAATCTTGTAATCTTAAGCGTGTCAAAATCTTTAAACGATCGCCTCCCGTTTTAGCTTGATTAAGCTGCAAAAGAATTTTTTGCAGTCCCGGTGAAACCTCAATGGGAAGATCACTGTTGGTATCCACGCCGCCAGCAATACCATGATTAATGGCACCCACATGCGCCTTAAGAGCAAGCTGCCATATAGTTTCTAACCCCGTTCCGCAGGCTCGCTGAACATTATAAGCCGGTGTTTCAGGGTGTAAGGGGGTTGATAAAATAACCTCGCGCGCCAAGTTAAAATCTGATGAGCTATTCATAACGGCCCCAAAGGCAGCATCACCCATTTGTATACCGTTTAATTTATACCGATCAATGAGAGCATTTACCGAGGCGACCATAAGGTCTTGCCGTGAAACGTCCATATAACTTGTTAGACTTTTGGCAAAAGGAATACGCGCACTCCCCAACACATATACTTGATTTTTATCGGACTTCATCCTATTCTCCTATCTATAGGTAGTTTTATACTAACTAATGGTAGTTTAAAAAGGGATATTGTCAACCCATTGCTGTACAAATCGTAAATGAGGGATCATGATGGCACAACACACCGCCACTCTTGAAAACACAAAGATGCGTGCTTTGCGGGAAGGAATAAAACTACTGCAAATTCATGGATATAATGGTTTTAGCTTTCAAGATTTAGCCACGGTCCTGGGAATTCGCAAAGCAAGTTTATATTCTCATTTTAAATCAAAAGAGGATTTTGGACTGGCCATTCTTGATCACCATGCCGCTCAATTTAATCAATGGTGCGCTACCATCGATGGCTTTGGCGCATGGGACAAACTGAAAGCCTATTTTGATCTTTTTTATACCTTTGGCACTCAATTTTCAGGGATGTGTCCCCTCTGCGCCTTTGCCTCTGATCAGCAATCCCTTCCTCAGTCCATTAAGGCAGCTCTCGAAAAAAACAGTAAAATTCGACGGGATTGGATGATAATAATCATTGAGCAGGGCCAACACAAAAAAGAGTTTCGCACCGATTTACCGCCCACAGGATTGGCAGAAATGATTTTAGCGGTAAGTTTCGGAGTGCAATTAAGTGCCCGCACCTTTACCCACGCAGACCACATTCATATAGTCAGAGAGCAGATCGAAATCTTACTGAAACCTGGGAGTGTCAGATAAAAACATTTGAGCAAGCTTTATAACCTGCTTATCATTGTTGACTTCAATAAAACGAACAGTTGGATAAGATCGAGCGACTGTATAAATTTTATGACTATAGCGCTTCCTAAAGCGCAGCAAGTACGTCACAAGGCTGCATGTCACCTGCTCAAGAGAATGAGGAGCCCGATCATCAATTCGACGATCTCGCGGTGACCATAAGCGTTTAAAAATACGCCATATACAAATATACCAAGGAAAATTGAAATAGATGGCAATATCAGCGCGAGCAAACCTTGTTTCCAAGGTAGACATAGCATTTCCATCAATAATCCAATTATCTTGATCAATCCACTCTTGTTTTAATATCAAAAAATTTTCACGCTGTCTTTCTTGCCAGTGAGACTCAAAGAAAATCTTGTCGACATGATAGACAGGCAGTGATAATTGCTCACCAATTTCAACAGCAAAGGTGGATTTCCCAGATCCAGGAGGACCAAACATCATGATTCGCATATTATAGCCAAACCTATCATCAATGGAGCGGAAATTTCTGGAGCAAACCCACAAAAGGTTTACGCCAGAAAAACTCCCCTATTAGATAACACTTAACGGGATAAGGGTTTATACTTTATCCGATGCGGTTGATCCGCAGCAACACCTAAGCGACGACGGCGATCTTCTTCATAAGACTGATAATTTCCCTCGAACCATTCAACATGGCTGTCGCCTTCAAAAGCTAAGATATGAGTTGCAATACGATCTAAGAAGAATCGATCGTGGGTAATCACAATGGCACAACCGGCAAAATCAAGCAGCGCTTCTTCCAAGGAACGTAATGTTTCCACATCCAAATCATTGGTTGGTTCATCGAGCATTAGTACATTCGCACCCGACTTAAGCATATTGGCCAAGTGAACACGATTGCGCTCCCCTCCCGACAGCTGACCGACCTTCTTTTGTTGATCAGCGCCTTTAAAGTTAAACATGGCACAATAGGCACGGCTTGGAATCTTGTTCTTACCAAGCGTAATTTCATCATGCCCTTTAGAAATTTCTTCCCAAATGGTTTTGTTAGCATCGAGAGAATCGCGCGATTGATCTACGTATCCTAAAACCACAGTTTCACCAATTTTAATGGTTCCTGAATCAGGTTTTTCCATGCCGGTAATCATCTTAAATAAGGTCGTTTTACCAGCTCCATTTGCCCCGATAATCCCAACAATACCACCTCGTGGTAAACGGAAATTTAAATCTTCAATTAATAAGCGATCCCCAAAAGATTTGGTCAACCCATTGGCATCAATAACTGTATCTCCCAAGCGTGGCCCCGGTGGAATAATAATAGATCCATCTCCCTTGCCCTGATCGACATCTTGAGCCAATAAGGCTTCATAGGCTTGAATACGCGCCTTGCTTTTAGACTGACGAGCCTTGGGTGATTGACGAATCCATTCAAGTTCGCGCGCCAATTGCTTTTGGCGGTTCGTTTCTTGCTTTTGTTCTACCTCTAGACGCTTACGCTTTTGTTCTAACCAACTGGAATAGTTGCCTTCGTAAGGGATACCTTGGCCACGGTCTAGCTCTAGAATCCAACCCACCACATTATCCAAGAAATAGCGATCGTGGGTAATCAACACGACGGTACCGTTATAATCTTTCAAATAACGCTCAAGCCAAGCTACGGAATCAGCGTCCAAGTGGTTGGTCGGCTCATCCAGCAAGAGCATATCCGGTTTTTGCATCAGCAAGCGACACAAGGCGACCCGGCGGCGTTCTCCCCCCGACAGCTTTGTCACATCCGAATCCCCGGACGGGCAACGCAGTGCATCCATGGCAATCTCAATCTTACGATTCAAATCCCAAGCATCCGCAGCATCAATTTTATCTTGCAAATCAGCTTGTTCTGCAATCAGAGCATTCATTTCATCATCAGTCAGCTCTTCGGCAAACCGCGCACTGACAGCATCAAACCGATCCATCAGGTCTTTAATTTCCCCCAGGCCCGACATGATGTTTCCAGTAACATCTAAACTTGGATCAAGTTGAGGTTCTTGTTCCAGATAACCAACTTTGACACCGTCAGCTGCCCACGCTTCTCCGTTAAATTCTGTATCAATTCCAGCCATAATCTTAAGCAAGGTTGACTTACCTGAACCGTTGGGGCCAATAATACCAATCTTTGCCCCCGGATAAAAAGACAACCAAATGTCTTTTAGAATTTCGCGCCCCCCTGGAAAAATTTTCGACAGGCTTTTCATAACATAAATATATTGATGGCTGGACATTCGGATCCCTTAAAAAATAAAAGTTAGCAGGCCCCACACCAGAGCAGCCGCAGGAATGGCAGCTAAAATATCATCAATCATAACCCCAAACCCGCGCCAAGCTGTTGTGGACGCAAGGTATTCATCTATTTTATATATCGGAAAAGGCTTACAAATGTCAAAGATTCGAAACGCAATAAACACACTCACCCAAATTTTGAGCGAAAAAACAGAAGTCGATAGCAGCACCGCTGGTTCTATTTTTAACAAAAACAAACTAAAAACAAGCGTTAGCATCAACCCGGCAATTTCATCAATGACAATGTACGATGGGTCCGGATCAGCTGTTGGATCAAGCGTCAGCACATGGCTGCAATACCACCCTATTAAGAAGCAAACCAAGGTTGCAATCCAAAGCGTTTTCAGCCCATAAGGCAAGAGTAACAAGCAGAGAGGAATTGCAACGATAGTTCCCCATGTTCCAGGCGCCTTCGGCAGATATCCACTATAAAAACCAGAAGCAATAAATTTGATCATAAGAATGACTTTCCTTCACTTAGACTCACCCTTAAGAGCCTTCAGTATTTCTCTATTTCGTCAAACCAAGGTTAACCGAAGGGTCCACATAAAGCCACCTTTCAATTTAAGAAATGGTATGATGTTCTATCAATTAACCTAATTAGTGCTTAAAAATTCCCTTCCTGCCTCTTATTCAATTTAAGGACCTTATGCGTGAAGCAAACAAATTTCAAAATAAAAATATTTTTCGATTTAGCTTTAATCACAGTAAATTTTATACCTTTAAATATATACTTACCCGGCTTAGCAGAGAAACTTACAGATTTTAAAAGATGAGCCTACGTTGAGGTAGGCTTTAGAATAGACTATAAAGCAGATAAGCAAAATTGCCTAGTACGGCTGTTTTGCTTACCCTTTACTAGTTACCGAAATATTTTTCCACCACGTCTTGCGGAAGCTGCTGGTTTAAGAAATTGATATTAAAGCGGTGCTTATTGTGATTAATTACATTAGCGGACAAATCTTTTAAGGACGGAAAGAACAGTTCAGTTTTCCACAGACAAGAATTTTCAATTCCGAGTGGCAGAATTTTATAAACATTAATGATAGGATCTTGAATTTTAACCAAATAAGTGTTGTTTTCACTACCTTTACTTAATCTTATCTTAGTCCCTCGCCGTTGATAAGAAAGTTCGCCTGAATATTCTTTTGTATCAAAGGGAAGTTTAAAAGATAGACTAAAATTATAATAATCTAAATTACGATAATAATCATTTTTCAAATCTGTTCTTGTAGCAATATAGGTGGCTCTTGGAAGAATGGTTCCGGGTCCTCGAGTAGAAGTAGGCTCGCTTGTAGGATTGATTATAAACGGATAGTCGCTCTGCTGTTGACCTGCCTGATCCTTAAATCTTGCGCTAACCTGAAGATTTAAAGGGATATCTGTAGCATTTTCAAAAGTAAACAAATGATCAGCTTGGGTAGAATTTACCTCACTCGCTTGTGGTAGGGTTATAAAGCACCAGAATAATAATATTTTTTTCATACCTACACTCATTTCATCTCCTAAGCTTAAGTTAATAACATAATCTGCTACTTAGATATGGGAAACAGGTTTACATTTTTCAAGGAGAAATTTTGAGAATATAAAACTTATATAACAGTATTGGGCACCGTCAACTTAACAAAGGAGCAAAATAGGAATAAAGTAAGGAAAAAATAAATCTGGTATGATTCCGTCATGTCCTTAACCAAAGCTCCCAAACGTCACCGCTTCCCAGTCTCGATAATTAGCCAAGCCGTATGGCTTTATTACCGTTTCAATCATAGTTATAGAGATGTCCAGGAACAACTAGCCTTTCGAGGAATTACCCTGAGTCATGAAACAGTCAGGAAATGGTGCACTAAATTCGCTCTTCATTTTATAAATGTCATAAAGAAGCGTGAGAGAAAACCGAGTGATAAATGGCATCTGGATGAAATGGCTCTTAAAATTAATGGAGAGTTGTTTGTCTTATGGAGAGCCGTCGATCAAGACGGAATGGAGCTCGATGTTTTTCTTCAAAAACGCCGCAATAAAAAATCAGCTATCAGGTTCCTAAGCCGATTATTGGGGACGTACCCAGCCCCAAGAGTTATTGTTACCGACAAATTGAAAAGCTATGTCAAGCCGATCCAATTCATATGCCGTAAAGCAAATCACAGGACCCACAAGCGGCTCAACAATCGTATCAAGAACGCCCATCAACCGACTCGCCGTAAAGAAAAATGCTTGATAAAATTTAAGTCTGCTCCTGGCGTTCAGAGATTATTGTCCCTGATGGGGAAGGCACGCAATATCTTTTCGGTGGAAGTTGGTCGGTATAAGAATAAAGCACCAGATCAACGACTTGCTTTCTCTGACGCCAAGGCTATTTGGCTGGAGGCGGCTCTACAGCTTCTTTCTGTCTAAAGTTGGCAGTTCCCCCCCCCCTCAATCTACCCTCTATATTAGTTAAGTTGACGGTGCCGCTCTTCCCACTGACATCCTGTATGCATGAGCTTCAATAAACAGTTGAAGAGACGATGAAAGGTGAGTTTTGTGTTAGGGCCTCTTGACCCTTTGGTTAAATGAGGTAAGACAAATTCATTGAATTCATCCTCCTCCAAGATAGCCGGAATGCTTTGATATTTCTTGCTTTTAGCCATTCTTACTCAATTTGAATTAGGATAGATTTAAAAAAATAACTTTACGATCTAACTCCTTCTAAACAAAGGGCTAAACACAAATTTTCCTAATATTTAAAACTAGCAATGAGTTCTATGTGTGGCTTATGGCATTAAAACTCGGATTTTAGAGTTTGACAGAGGTGCGTTCTCTTTCTATAAAACATTTAATGTTACAATTTCCTAAAAATAAAAAAGGCTTACTATGAAATTGAAGTTTATCTCCTCCGTTCTAATGTTGACCTGTTCTTTTGCAATGGAAAAGACCGATGCTGTAAGCGGAAGTTATGGACAATTTTACTTTACGGACCATCTACCAGCAGCTTTATCTTCCTCATTGGCATTAAACGCTTCATCTTCCCAGGATGATCTAAGTTTCGTCTTCAGTCCGCAACGGTATTTTAAATTGGATAAAGCCTCTCCAATTCCGCTGATAGAACAACATAAAGAGCAGGCAAAAGAAATATACCAAGCATGTAAACTATATCTAAAAGACCAGAAGACCTTCTTGGAACAATTGCGCCAACAAGCAAGCGCCCAGAACTATACCAATCTGCAAAGCTTACATCCTTGGTTTAGTGAAATTGATGATGCGGGAATTATTGACAGATTAAACTTCAATATAAAGAGCTATGAATGCTCGATTATCACAATGGGCGATTTCCTGAGGGATTTAGATGATCCCAAGTATACCTTGGATAACTTTTTTGAAAGAATGATGGTCAGTCGAACAACAAGTTTGATGATTCGTGAAGAGAGAAGGATGGAGGATAATTGCCCTCCCTCTGTTACGAAATTCCTTAAGCTTAGTAACTTATTCGGTTATGGTAGATTCCTTTCCTTACACTCCATAACAAATTTCCGCCTATTTGATGAGCATCTATATGCTCTTTTTCCTCATATTTCCCAGAACTGTTTTATGGAGGTCGACGCAATCAACCAGGAAGACTTACCAATCAGAGAAGGCTGGCTTATCAAACAAGACTATGCTCTCATGCAATTTTTAGCAGGACAAATCCGTGTTCCCTATGATCCTGATACAACATGGGAATTGAGAACTCGTGAAGTTAGGCCTAAGAGCGTATATAATTATTTGACTCGTAAATATGAAGAATTAATGATCCCCGTTATTCCCAGAGAATATACCAAACTTTTTAATGTCTTATATGCATCACTAGCCAAGGAACCTGCCGAAAAAGACGATTCCTTTTTGCCTGCGGAGGTTAAACGCTTGCAATATAATAAAAAGAAAGTCACTAAAGGCTTAAAAGGGAAGCAAAATGCCAAGAACAAGGCTCAGGCCTCGTCAAGTACAAGGATAATTCATGCTAAGGTTACGCCATCAACCGGGCAGGCTGAGCAGGTTGAGGTTCACTCTCTCCCTAATTCAATCTCGGCTTTCCCTAGCTTACCCAACCCTCACTCACCCACCAAGGTTAAGTTCAAGCCTGCGAAACCTATTAAGCCGACCATACCCCAAGGTGGTTGGAGCCATAAGGACCAGCAGAGGAATGCTGAAACAAAATTAAAAGCTCAGGCGGCAGTGGAAGCTAGAGCAAATGAGGGAACGCAGATAGAATTCCAGCCAGACCAACCTATCACTCTGAGTGCCGGGCAGTATCAAACATTACAGGAGATTCTGGATGAAAACGCCCCTGCTTATAAAATGACATTTAATCGTATAAAAGACTTGTTAGAAGCTGTTGGTATCAAAGTTGAAAGAAACGGTGGGTCCCATGCCCGCATTCAGACCCCTGGGCATAACATTAAGGCTCTCGTCGATATTCATTACGGCTGGACTGATAAATATGGGCCTGGGACTATGAAAACCTTACGCACGTTAATGCGGAACTTGAGTCTTGATAACCCCAATTTTGTTAATTCCAATTAATATTTAGAACCCAGAACGGCACCGTCACCTTAACAAAGGAGCAAAATAGGAATAAAATAAGGAAAAAATAAACCTGGTATGATTCCGTCATGTCTTTAAACAAAGCTCCCAAACGTCACCGCTTCCCAGTCTCGATAATCAGCCAAGCCGTATGGCTTTATTACCGTGTAAAGCCGATCCAATTCATGTGCCGTAAAGCAAATCACAGGACCCACAAGCGGCTCAACAATCGTATCGAGAACGCCCATCAACCGACTCGCCATAAAGAAAAATGCTTGATAAAATTTAAGCCTGCTCCTGGAGTTCAGAGATTATTGTCCCTGATGGGGAAGGCACGCAATATCTTTTCAGTGGAAGTTGGTCGGTATAAGAATAAAGCACCAGATCAACGACTTGCTTTCTCTGACGCCAAGGCTATTTGGCTGGAGGCGGCTCTAGAGCTTCTTTCTGTCTAAAGTTGGCAGTTCCCCCCCCCTCAATCTACCCTCTATTAGTTAAGTTGACGGTGCCATTGCCGGTTATAGGGAAGCTGTAAATTGCCTTCCCTGCGGCATCGCACCCCCAGGAAAATAGGATCCTTGTTTGCTTGGCCAGAAACACCACGCCAGCTTGTTTAACCCCTAAATTGTAAATTCAGGTATAAATTTAATTAACATTTCTCGTTGAAAAGCTATTCTTCTTCTCACTTTAATCACCTTATCAATACCAATAAGGAAATTATTATGGTGTATCATACAAAAAGTTATCCTGTTATGCGGCTCTTCGCCTAAGATGTTTAGGCTTGCTGATTCCTCTCTCTGCTATGAGAATGCAGGGTAAGAGGGAGGATACTTAAACCAAAAAACATCATTAATTTTTTAGCCTTAACCTTAAAGAGAATTTTTATGAGAAAAAAAATAACGCCCCTTATCTTACCTGCTTTTGTCGCCCTAATGTGTTCAATGCCCGAAGCGGTTCAGGGCATGGAAAGCTTATCTACGCTTGGGGAACAAAAAAAACCATCAGTAATGCAACTGGCCAAGGGAGTTGGTGATACACTGGAAGCTCCTCTGGGAACGGGAGCCAATGTTCTTCTTAAAATAAGTATGGACTTAAAAGACCTTAAAAAACCTACTGATCAGGAACAACTAGAAGTTCCCGTTCGGCTTTTTCTCACAGATTTTACATCTTCCCCAACAAACCATCCGGCTGTTCACTTGCAAGTTAAAGTTGATTGCGAATCGACGCCCTTGAGGTGTGTCTTGCCCGATAAACCAGCATCTTTTGGTAACTACGCACAATTTACAAATTGGTTGAACCAGGGATATTTTATCAATCAGGTTGGTATTACCTATGATTTTCGTATTGATCTGCAAAAGTCAGCTCCGTCTTTGGCGCAGCATTTGTTTTTCCTCCCGCCCGAAGGTTATCGTTTCATTGGAACCCATATGGTTGATAATACCAAAATGATCCCCGATAGTTGTCGTCCCAATGTTGCCTATGTGTCTCAAAGGGGCAATGTGAATACAACAACGGCAACTCTTGGCGGCATCCTTTATCTCAATAAGAAGCCTTATCTCATCGGGGCTCCTCAACAAATATTTCCTCACCGCATGATTGAAGAAAAAGTTTTTCAAAGGGATAGATCAAAAAAGTTTTATTGTCATAAATGGCTGGCCCAATCTGAGATAACGTCAAAGGTCACGTATGAAGAATTTCCAACCCATCAAGTCAAGAATTGGCCTGGTGTGCCTTCTGAAATTTATAGTGTCGTGCAGCAAAAACCCGGAGATCTAGAGCAAATAGTCCACTTAGGGTGTACTGACGGCAACAGTGGAACTAACTATCCTTTAACAGATGAAAAAATATTTTTCGTATTTAGTAATCCTATGGATGACCAACCTCTTGAGTACCAAGAGTTAATAGCGAAAGATCTGGAAGGTAAGATGTATATCATGAGATATGTGTATGATAGCACCCGTAACCAAGGAACTTTAGCCGCCCTAGAGGAGAGAATTAAAGGAGCCGTGGATGCTCATGCTAATGCGAAGAGCAATTTGGAAAGATTCTACGAGGGTTATGGGAGAGACATAGGGGACGCATCTGGTTATGGAGAATATTGTGCGTGCTGTAGCGGTCATGGGTATGGCGATTCATGCAAAAAGTGGAAGCACGAGAGGCATTACCGCGCCCTGCATGGAGAATTGAATAAGCAGTTGAAGGGATTGGAGGGGGAGCTAGCACGTGCAGCAAATTATGTGAGCTCACTTATGAAGAAATATTTAGCTCTAACTGGAAAACCCCATCCTCAATGGGAGGGATGAGTTGACAAAAAACTAGAGGTCTCTGACTTCAAACGGTAGCATAAAATTCTGGGAGCAAGAGTGTCAAAATAAGGAGTACATAAAAAGACTCCATTCCAATAAGACATGGCTCAATCAAGTTGTCGGCAAATTAAACAATTGCCATGACGATACAAGAGCTTATATAGAGCGGTTTATCCTTGTGCGTCCTCATTTTCACCTATAGTAATTTCTATGAAAGGGAATTTTTTTATATCTTGTTTAGTCTATACGTTTATTTGGTAAGCTGTCCCTTTGGTTAAAAGAGCCCATATAATACGAGCATTCTTATTAGCTAACGCCACACAAGCTTTATTATAGCCTCGTCTTTGAAGAAGGTTTTTTAGCCATAAACTGAACTTTGTCGTCTTTGAAGAGGCCTGCTTGAGTACAGCCCTAGCTCCATGGATTAGTAAACCTCAAATATAGGTATTGCCTCTTTTACTAATACCTAAAAGAACTTGTTTACCGCCGCTGGAAGACTGGCGCGGGACTAACCCCAAGAAGGCTGAAAGTTGGCGGGCTTTTTGAAAGATTTTTCCGTCCCCCACCGCAGCCACAAGCGTACTTGCTGTCAAAGGGGCACCGTCAACTTAACAAAGGAGCAAAATAGGAATAAAGTAAGGAAAAAATAAACTTGGTATGATTCCGTCATGTCTTTAAACAAAGCTCCCAAACGTCACCGCTTCCCAGTCTCGATAATCAGCCAAGCCGTATGGCTTTATTACCGTGTAAAGCCGATCCAATTCATGTGCGGTAAAGCAAATCACAGGACCCACAAGCGGCTCAACAATCGTATTGAGAACGCCCATCAACCGACTCGCCGTAAAGAAAAATGCTTGATAAAATTTAAGCCTGCTCCTGGAGTTCAGAGATTATTGTCCCTGATGGAGAAGGCACGCAATATCTTTTCAGTGGAAGGTAGTCGGTATAAGAATAAAGCACCAGATCAACGACTTGCTTTCTCTGCTGCCCAGGCCATTTGGCTGGAGGCGGCTCTACAGCTTCTTTCTGTCTAAAGTTGGCAGTTCGCAACCGCACTCTACCCTTTATTAGTTAAGTTGACGGTGCCTTTAAACCTGTAATTTTTTTAATACCCTCGGCAGTAATTTTATTAGCCTTCATCCTCAAACTAAAAAAACACATAAGTATTTAAATTCAAAAAAATTATTAAAAGATTTTTAAAATTGACAGACTGCAAGCTTCTTTTTTCAGGCTATGATAACCCACCCCAAATATGGAAGACAGCATAGCTGCGCCAGGGGCGCCAAGCGTGCGATAATTTCTCAGCCTGCTTTGCGGTGATGCCGCCTAAATTATTTCTAATTGCAATATCCTCTTTAGGGAAAGCATCAGCCCATCGCAACGCCCGCATCGCAATATAATGGGCTGTCCAGCGGCCAATTCCGGATATTGTCATTAATTGGTGCATAACTTGCTCAGGCTGCATCCCCCCTTCTATTCTTAAAGTTTTAGACGCAAATGCCTGGGCTAAGGCAAGGATAGTATTAGCCCGAGCTGGAATGATCCCAAGCTTAACAATATCGTCCCTATTGGCAATGGCAATACGCTCAGGCGTGGGGGCCAAGCGGTATAATTCTTGGAAAGGAGTCACCACTTCTTGGCCAAATTGCTGCACAAACCGCCCCGCCAATGTGGTTGCCGCCTTCACAGTCACTTGTTGTCCTAATATGGCTCTGACAGCCAACTCAAACCCACAAAAAGCACCCGGAACCCGCAAGCCAGGATTCACATCGACAGCGGCTTGAAGCAGGGTATCCTGACGTAAATGCTGAGAAATTAAAGCGGGGCGAGCTGTAAGATCAAATAAATTACCTATCCGCTTTAAAAGAATTGGCAACACTGGCGTTAAACTGTGGCTAAATTCTAAAATTAAGACATCTTGTTCGGTACTCTGACGTACATGAATCCACCCCCTACACTCTTTTAATTGTATGGTACGCACGTAACTCTCTGCCGTGACAAGTTCAACTCCTTTAAGGGCCCGCAAGCTCAGAAATTTTAGGATTCCCGTCCAGTCATAAGGTGGTCGATACGATAATTGCACCGCTGAGGTATCGCCAGGCCCCACCACTTCTGGATTACTCTTACGCAGTCTGGAGGGGGGCATTCTATAACGCTTCACAAAAGCATCATTAAAGCGGCGCAAACTGGAAAAACCACTCGCAAAAGCAATCTCTGTAATAGCAAGATTAGTTTCAGTCAGCAGTTGCTTTGCCAGTAAGAGCCGGCGTGTTTGAAGAAACTCAATTGGCGATACACCCGCCTCCTTGTGAAAGATGCGCCGAATTTGCCGAGAACTAAGCTCAAATTGAGCCGCAATACTTTCTAACGAGATTGAATTATCAATAATCCCTTCATCTAAGCGATCGACAATAAGATGACAGATTCGATGAGCATCATCAATTGGCGCATTACCAGGAGCTAATTCTGGGCGACACCTTAAACAAGGTCGAAATCCATGTTTTTCCGCTAAGGCTGCATTATCAAAAAATTGACAGTTCACCTCTTTAGGGGTTCTGGCGGGACAAATGGGTCGACAATAAATCCCCGTCGATGTTACTCCAATAAAGAAGATGCCATCAAACCGAGGATCGCGCGAGAGATAAGCATTATAATAGGAAGGATTGTTTTGCATCATACTAATCTATATAACAGGTTTTTTATTTTGTTCTAGCCACTTTCGGACATTAAAATTAATGTTCCTATCACGTCCGAAAATAGCGAGTTTTTAAAAAAACAATTGATTATATTGAGCTGGTACAACCTAAGAAAGGAGTCTACTATGACAGAAGTTATTCACTACACAATCAAACAGACATCTTTGGGGTCCGTCTTAATTGCCCAAAGCCATAAGGGAATCTGCGCTATTTTTATTGATGATAGCCCTGCTTTTCTTTTAGAAAGACTGCGTCATCGCTTTAAAAAAACGACTGTACAGGAAGCTCCCCAAGCCTTAGAAAAACCAGCCAATACTATCATCAATTTCATTAATAACCCTCGCCTTCCTCTAGCTGTGACGCTTGATATTCGAGGCACACAATTTCAAAGAAAAGTATGGTCTTCTCTTCAGCAAATCCCGGTAGGACAAACCGTTAGTTACACTGATATTGCCCGTCAACTCGGGTTACCCAATCATGTCCGCGCTGTGGGACGAGCCTGTGGCGACAATGCTCTAGCTGTTGTTATCCCCTGTCATCGGGTGATTAAAATTGATGGTGGTCTCGCTGGCTATCGCTGGGGCATAAATCGCAAACAAAAACTCTTAGAAATTGAGCGGAACTTATGAGTTTATTCTTATGAAGATTGAATATCTTTAAGGGGATCAAAAGGCCATGAACTACCACTTATCCCTTCGAGTGCCTGGCTCTTTGGCCGCGAAAAGGAACCTCTATCAAAAATCTTCCCCGGACTTGACCCGGGAAAAGAGAGCCTTTTTTTCCAGGCAACCGGCCACCCCGACAAGAGAATATATAACGGAGCATTCTCCCTCATTCCGGCCTTGAGCCGGAATCCATGCCTCTCTTTTGGGGCAGTATGGCTTTATCACAGCGATGCTTTCCTAAGCCTTACCATCAAACAGACGCCGGTATGGTTTCTGGGTCGCGTTGCATTTGCCCGGAAAGAAAGTTATTTTTCTCGGGCGAGCTTGCTCGTTCCTTCTACTTTCCCGGCTCTTCGGCCGGGAAAAGGGAGCGAGATAATTCCGCCCCACTACGCTCTTTCCTTAATTATGCTTTTCCTCTATATTTTCTTTCTTCTCAGATACAGTGGCGTTTTTCCACTTTTCGATATCTTTTATTCGAAGTGGTCTCATTTCCTCATAAGAACCTCTTTTATTGTGATCTTGGAAGCGATCAATAAAAAGGATGCCATGATTATGATCTGTTTCATGCTGTATTAAACGAGCTTCAAAGCCTGTCGCATCAAATTCAAGCAGTCGCCCTTCACTATTATAAGCTGTTACCTTTATGCTTTTGAAACGATCCACCTCTCCCATTTTATTTTCTACTGAAAAGCATCCTTCCCAATCGGTGGTTTTTTCATCAGTAATAGCTTCATAATGAGAATTAAGCAAAAGTGTAATAGGGACAGAATGAGTAAAATCTTTTCGTAAATCTTTTGTATCGTCCTCAATTCTATAGATTAAAGCCGCTTTATTAATACCTATTTGAGGCGCTGCTAAACCCGCACAGTTGGGGGTAACTAAAAAAGCAGCCAATAATCTCAGAAGCTTTGTCTTATCCTCTTCATTTAAAGGAAAAGTAAGTTCAGGAACAGGATGATGTAATTGATAATGGCACTGCGCGTTTTTATTCTCATCAGTGTTATAAACGACAGGATGCTGCATTAAATCTTTCAATTTATGACGATCTGACACGGAAAGAGGAAAATTTACAACCTCAAGAGTATCAATGTTAAAAGCATCTTGTTCCACCACTGCTTTTGGCAACGTCACCATTTTAGAGTGATGTATAATTTCATCTTTAGCCATGCTTATCCCTATTGTTAGAAAAATGAAATAATACCTACTAATCATTTGATACATTTTACGATTTCTCCCCCTGTCGATAAATTACTATTTTTTACATTAGTAAGAATAAAAGCTTCAGCAATGAGTAGGCAAGAGGATAAAGTTAAACTATTCCCCCCCCTCATTTAACTGTTAGAAAACCTAATTACATCTCTGCGTCAACACATACATTGCAAGCATCAAGGATAGAGGCTACTCTAAGAGATAAATTTGATCAGAATAAATTGTGAATTCATGCAAAAATCAGATGTTTGTATCCTTGGCGGCGGTTTAGTTGGGGGTGTTATGGCATTGGCGCTGGCGAAACAGGGTATCACATCAACGGTGATTGATATAGAAACGCCTGAAAACCTTTTGAATCAGAAACTTGATGGTCGCACTACGGCTGTCAATCTTGCATCTGCCCAATTTTTCCAGACCATCGATCTGTGGGATAAGATGGCCAGCCATGCGGCCCGCATTGATTTTATTAAGGTATATGAAGGCAATCAACCTTGGTCGATTCAATTCGATCATCGGGATTTAGGGTCAGCCCCCATGGGCTATATTGTCGAGAATCGTTTTATCCGCCAAGCCATTTTTGATGCAGCTCTCACCCATCCTCATATCAATTGGCAGGCGCCAACGAAAGTTTTGGCGAAGAAAATAAGCTCATCCAAGGCAATTGTTTACCTCGACCATGGTCTAGAGATTCATACACCCTTGCTTATCAGCGCCGAAGGCCGCCATTCCTTAAGCCGTGATGAAGCAGGGATCAAGAAGAAACAGTTCACTTATGATCAAAAAGGACTCGTCTTTTCCCTTTACCATGAAAAACCACATCACAATGTAGCTTGGGAAGTATTCCATCCCTCTGGTCCCTTGGCCTTTCTCCCCATGAAAGATAGCGAGGATGGTCGCCATCGCTCTGGCGTGGTATGGACCCTTCCCACGGCCGAGGCTGATACTTGGACAGCCGCTGTTGCGGACGCGATCGCCAGCCAACTGGAACACCTATTCCCGCACCTGGGGAAAATGGAACTCTTTACTCAGGTATGGTCTTATCCTTTAATTGCTCAAATGGTTGATCGCTTTATCGATGATCGCTTCGTCATTATAGGGGATGCCGCCCATGTCTGCCATCCCGTGGCTGGACAAGGGGTAAATGTTGGTTGGCGCGATGCTGAAGCCTTGACTCAAATTATAACGGAAAATAAAAAACTTGGGCTTGATTTAGGTAATATGACTGCTCTTAAACGCTACCAACGCTCCCGCCGTTTTGACACCTATTCAATCTTTGCCATGACAGATGGTATGGTCCGTCTTTATAGCAACGACTCAAAGATTCTAAAGCCAATTCGCAGTATGGGATTGGGTGTGGTCAATAAAATCCCGCCGTTAAAGCGATTTTTCATGAAGCGAGCCATGGGTTTAAGTGATTCTCGGCCATCTTAACTCTAACTATAATCCTGCGAGATTACTCTTCCTTTATTTTTCCTTCAAGATCTCCCAATAATAAGGAAATCATATCCTCTGCTGTTCCTTCTCTGGTAGAACTATAAGGTGATGTCTTCGATTGTTTACCGGAAAAAGCTTCTGAAGAAATGCTTTGCATCGGTTTAGTATGCGGAAATGATGGGTTATCACCCAAAATAAGCTTCTTAACAGAGTTGAAAAAAGAAGTTTGTTGAGAGTTTCTCAAATTTTTCTCGTTTTTATCCCAGTAATCAACGTAAATTTTTAAGAGAGAAACTTGATTATCACGCCCAGAAAATACACCGTCAGACTTGGATAATTTTTGTTTTATCTGCTCTCGAATATTCTCAGGTATCCCTCTGTATGCTCCGCACGCTATTTCCCGTAAAACTCTAATACTGTCTGGTACCATATAATGCTCTGCATAAGCTAAGTACGGCAAAGCCTTTACCCCTTGTTTATCGCTGAGCATTCTTTCTGCCTTACTATAAGCCGCTTCGGCATCACCGACTTCTTCCATATTTTTAGGCAATTGATGGTTGATAAACAAAGTCTTAATACCAAAGCCATATACCTTTTGCTGAAGTTCAATCTCCCATTGTTGACTTTCAGCCGCCAAGGTAGGTAAATTAAGAATAGTTAGAAATCCTAAGCTTATACTGAATTTTATTGTGAGCAGCCTCATGCTTTACACCTTTTACAAATTTACAATCTTTTTTTTAGTTAGTATTACAATACTTATTGTGGAAGTGAGAAAGAGTAAACCTCTAAGGTTAATAACAGTGCTGTGACATCACTCTTTCTTTATTTTTCCATCACGCTCCCCAGGTAACAATGGAATTAGATCCTCTGCAGTTCCTTCTCTACTGAAACGAAGAGGGGGATTTTTGTGTAGGTCACCAAAAAAGGCTTTTGATGAATTGCTTTTTTCACCTTGCGCATCACCAAAAATAAGCTTACCAAGAGATCCAAAGAATGATGATTTTTGTGAATTTATTAACAATTCTTCATTTTTATTCCAATAATTAAGGTACATTTTAAAAATAGAGCCTTGATTATTGTATCTAGAAAATTCACTATTATAACTCGATAATGCTTGCTTTATCTGAGTTTGAATATTCTCAGGTATTTTTTCGTAAAAGCCCGCTCCAACCCTTTCTAAAGCTGTAAGGCTTTCTGCTACCATATAATGTTCTGCATAAGCTAAGTACGGCAAAGCTTTTATTCCTTCTTTATCCATTAACATTCTTCGCCCTTTATTATACGCCTCTTTAGCATAAGAAGATTCTCTTATAGTTTTAGGCAATTGATGCTCCCTAAATAAGGTATCAACACCAAAACCATGTACTCTTTGTTGGAGTTCAATCTGCCAATCTTGATTTTCTGACGCTAAGGTAGGTAAGTTAAGAATAGTTAGCAATCCTAAGCTTATACTGAATTTTATTGTGGTTACTTTCATGATATTTACTCCTCTTCAAATGGTAAAATCTTTCTCTTCCTTTTTTGTAATAACAGTACTTAATGCCTGATCATAGTCTTGGTAGGAAGAAAGGGCCAATTTTCTTAGTTTTTCGATATAGTGTTTAGGTGCACTTGATCCAAGAGCTTCTCCTTCTAACAACTTTTCCTTATTATATAGAACTCCATACAAAGCGATAAGAGAAGATTGTTTAGCAATTTCTTCATTAGAATAAAATGAAGGCAGTAAAGTCACCTTATATGGCCATGTCCATTGACCATCCAAGGATTTATAAGCACTACTGTACCATAAATTAAGAATGGTAGGCGCGTTTGCTATTGCTGCTACTATTCCGGTGACACTCGCAATACCTTGAGTAACTCCTATGGTCACATTATAGGGCTCTTTATTACTGTTTCCCTTGTCTAAATTTGATATGCAATTAGCTCCTAAAACAAGTGAACTGGCAAAAGTAGAAGAGAGTAATAAGGTTGCCGGTAATGAAATTGAATCTCTGTGTTTAGATGAAGTAAGACGATAAGTTAAACCTTTTACCCATAATGAAAGAATCTGGTTGTACTGTTCTGGTTCTCCGGGAAGTAAATCCAACAACTTTTTAAGCGTGTTAATATCTTTGTAAGATGTAGAACCATTCGTTTCATTGATTTTAATATGTTGAAAGATTAAACTGTGAGGCTCTAGGATCTCTAACTCTCTGGTCTCAAGAATAGATTTGGTTATTGGATGCTCGTTCCATCCCTCCGGAGTATCCCAAAATTCTTCTTTAAGCATGAAACGTGTTGCTCGCACATAATGTTTTTCGCTTGCTTCGTTTAAAAGGCGTCTAGCTTCAGCCCTGCGGTTTTGTTCAGTATCTGCGTCTCTGATGAGGGGAGCATAGCCATAAAACGTAAAAACCCCTAAGAAATAAAGGCTAAAAGGATTATTTTGCTCTTCTAAAGCCTGAGCCTGAAGTTTTTCTCCAGCTCCGAACCAGAAGTCTTCCCAATCAGTTCCTTGAACCTGCACATTTTCAAAGGGAACTGGATCATATAAGGGCATTTTCTTGGCAGTTCTAAGATTTTTACCTATGCCATCTTCCTTATAGGTCTGTGTTATTCCTCTTTCATTTTTCTTGCATAATCTCCCGGTAATAAGGGAACCATGTCCTCTGCTGTTCCTTCTCTGGCGGAACTATAAGGTGATGTCTTCGATTGTTTACCGGAAAAAGCTTCTGAAGAAATGCTTTGCATCGGTTTAGTATGCGGAAATGATGGGTTATCACCCAAAATAAGCTTGGTAAGAGATCCTAAAAATGATGATTTTGTTGAGTTCCTTAACATTTCTTCATTTCGGTTCCAGCAATCTTTGTACATATCATAAAGCTTATCTTTATCTTCAAGCTGAGAAAATGCCTGCTTTAGCTGGGCTCGAACAGGCTCAGGTATTTCCTTAAATACGCCAGATTTTACTCTTCTTAGAATTTCAAAGCTTTGAGGTACCATATAATGTTCTGCATAAATTAAATACGGTAAAGCTTTTACTCCTTGGCCATCCCATAGCATTTCTTCTGCTCTATTATAAGCAGCCTCAGCAGCACCCAACTCTGCCATAGTTTGCGGCAATTGATGCTCCATAAACAAGTTATTAACACCTAAGCCTAGTACCTTTTCAGCCAGACTAATTTTTTCCCCTCGATCTTCTGCTGCTAAAACTGGAAAATTTATAGTTGATAGTAGCCCTAAAAATATAATAAATTTTATTGTGGTTAACTTCATAGTTTTTACTCCTTTTTAAAGTTTGAAAAGATGTTTCTCTTCTTCCTTTTTTGTAATAACAGTGCTTAAAGCTTCGTCATTGTCTTGATAAGAAAAAAGGATTAATTTTCTTAGTTTTTCCATATATTGTGTGGATACACTTAATTCAAGAATTTCTTCTTTTACCAGATTTTCCCTATTAGATAAGGTCAAATTTCTTAGTTTTTCCTTATAGTCTTTGAAGGCGCTCGAGCTAACAGCTTTTATCTTTGCCAATTTTTCCTTATTATATAGAATTCCATACAATGCGATAAGAGAAGATTGCTTAGCAATTTCTTCATTAGAATAAAATGAAGGCAGTAAAGGCAACTTATACGGTCGCGTCCATTGACCATCCAGGGATTGGAAAGTACAGCCATACCACCAATTAAGCACAGTAGGCGCATTTGATATTCCAGTTATTATGCCGGTGACACTGGCCATACCTTGAGTAATCCCTATGGTCAGATTATAGGGCTCTGCATCACTATTCCCCTTATCTAAATTTGATATAGAATTAGCCCCTAAGACAAGTGAACTGGCAAAAGTAGAAGAGAGTAATAAGGTTGCCGGCAAGGAAATTGAATCCCGTTGTTTAGATAAAGTAAGGCGATACGTTAGATCTTTCGCCCACAGAGAGAAAAGTTGTCTATACTGTTCTGGTTCTCCGGGAAGTAAATCCAACAATTTTTTAAGAGTATTAATATCTTTCCAAGCTATAGAACCATTTGTTTCGTTGTCCCTAATATGTTGAAAGATTATCCTGTGAGGCATTAGAATTTCCAATTCTCTCGTTTTAAGAATAGGTTGAGTTATTGGGTGGTCGTTCCATCCCTGCTCATCCCATAATTTCTCTTGGATCATAAAACGTGTGGCTCTCACATAATGTTTTTCACTTGCTTGATTTAAAAGATTTTTAGCCTGTTCTTTGGGATCTTGTTGAGTACCTTCCTCTTCGTGAAAAGAAGCATAGCCATAAAACGTAAAAGCTCCTAAGAAATAAAGACCAAAAGAATTGCGTTGCTCTTCCAAAGCCTGAAATCTTTCCTCCGCGTGACTCCAAAAATCTTGCCAATCATCTTCTTGAATCCTTTTCCTTTTAAAGGAAATAGGCTTATATGATGGCATTTTCTCATCCCCCCTAAGACTTTTGCCTATCCCATCTTCGTTTATTATCGTATTTATATACTGTCCAAAGTAATTTTTAGACAATTCCTTAGAAAGAGGTTCCCAGCATGATTGAAAAGATAATGCTTCTTTCCGCAGAGGGGTTGGTAAATGTTGCACTATCTTTAAGGCTGCTGGTGAGAAATACCCTTCTTCTTCGCCAGCAAAAGCCATAGAAATCAAACTCGGAATTAAAAGTGCAGAACGCAAAAAGTTCATAAAAAATTCTCCTACAAAAGTATACCTTTTATATGAGAACGTTTATACCATAATTCAAGGAGATTTATTAAATAATATTTGCTGTGGAAAATTTTAATTTATAGTGATGATTTATTGAGCCATACTTTATCCCACTCACCTTATCTAAAATTGTAAGATAAGTTTCCTCCGTAAGGATGGCTTTTCATAAAATTTTTCCAATAAATGAAATGGCCCTTTTCAAAAAATCACTTATTTTTGAAAATTCTACAAATATTTATCTATCAAAAATCGAGCAGTTGATAGTGCTCAGATGGTGCTAATCCTCCTAAACGATCCTGAAGCAAGGGACGAAAACTTGGCCGGGATTTCATCCGCATATACCAATCTTTAGCAACCTCGTGCTTATCCCAAGGCGCATCGCCAAGGTAATCAATAACCGACAAATGAGCCGCGGCTGCCAAATCGGCTAAAGATAATTCATCGCCGGCTAACCAACGCCGACGATCGATCAGCCATGAAATATAATCAAGATGATAGTTTACCGCTGCTTTCGCTTGACGAATTGCCTGGGAATTGGTTGGTCCACTATCCCGCATAAATCGCCGCAGGGTTTTCTCAAAAACCAAAGGTAAACTCACTTCCCGAGCAAATTTGTCATCAAACCAAGCCGTTAAACGACGAACTTCGGCGCGATGGGCCACGCCGTGCCCCAGCAACAATCGTTCCGGATAAGCTTCTTCTAAATATTCGCAAATAGCATAACTGTCCGCCACAACCGTTCCATTTAAATCCACAAAAACTGGCACTTGCCCAGCGGGATTCATCGCCATAAAATCGTCACGCCGTTCCCAAAATCGTTCCTGCTCTACATCAAAGTCCAAGCGTTTCTCCCCCATCACAAGCCGAACTTTGCGAGAAAAAGGACAAAGCATATATTGATAGAGCGTGCGCATTAAAACAACCTTTTAACTTTCTAGAATTTATGGGATAGTTTTATCATAAACTTCCATTACCTTAATTACTATTATGTCTTATCTTGCGATTCTTGTCCTGAGTTTTATTCAAGGCCTAACAGAATTTTTACCCGTATCCTCTTCTGGTCACTTGATTTTGATACCAAAGCTTTTTGGCTGGCCTGATCAAGGTTTAGAAATGGATGTTGCGGTTCATCTTGGCACTTTGTTATCCGTTATCTTATATTTTCGCGAGGATATTAAAGATCTAATACAACACTTCTTCAGATACATTGCCTCGGGGTTTAACCAAGAAAAATTTACACCTGAAACAAAACTCAGCTTCATCATTATTGTAGCCACCCTTCCTGCCGTTATTGTTGGATTTAGTTTGAAAAAAATGGGAATGGACATGATGCGGAGTATTCAGCTCATTGCAACAACCAGCATTGTTTTTGGAATTTTAATGTACATTGCTGATCGTCGACCACAATTATGGGGGCTGGATAAGATTAACTGGGGCTCAGGCTTTATCATTGGCTTGGCCCAAGCAATTGCCTTAATCCCCGGCACAAGTCGATCCGGTATATGTATGACTGCCGCTCGTGCCATGGGATTTGATCGCATCACCAGTGCTCGCTTTGCCTTTCTTTTATCCATTCCCGCGATTTTAGGTGCAGGCCTTTTAACCACCATTGATGCGGTGAAAGAAGGTCACAGTATTTTTAACGCCGTCTTTGGCATGGCGTTCGGCTTATCCTTCTTATTTGGGCTAGCCGCCATTCACTTTATGCTCAGCTTTCTGACGCGTCACGGCCTGGGAATCTTTACCCTCTATCGCGTTGTATTAGGGATCATTTTACTAACAGTTATGTAAGAGGATTTCTTAAAAATTAGCCATAAATCCTTTAAAAATCCTCTTTATCATGGGAGTGGGGTTGCTTACCCCTCCTCAGCAATCGCGGTAACAAGGAGTGCTGCTGCAGTATCCAATAAAAATTGATCCTAAATCAACAAACTGCGTAAGGCAGAAGTATCCCTATGCGGTTTTTTCTGAATCGCTAGATGGGAAATGACTGTTAGAGAGGTCGCTTAATTCGTCTTTCTGATCTTCTCTCTCATCCACCTCATTTACCTTAAAAGCTGTCGACATCTCGCTGATATGAGGAATGCCTTCTGAAGAGATAGTGCCTTTCTCATCACTTTCATTGAAGATAAAAGGGGCTACATTATTGCTATAAAACTTAGTTTTAAGATCTGCTAAGAAAACGTCGAGGCACGGATAACCAATATACAATGAAACCGCAATCACGCCCATGGCAGACCATAAAAGAATCCAATTGAATATATGGTTGGGTTTATGCTGTCCAATCGAAAGTATTTTGTGCTGATTTTCCCAAACATGCTGACAGGTACTGCAGCGAAATTTCGATACCGTAAAACTCGCCTGTGGCAGGTCGAACAAACTTTTACAGTTAGGGCATTGTACCAACATAACAGCCTCCTCCGCTGATATCTCTTATCACTCGATTCTGTATTCCTTAATCCACAAGGGTGTGGTGAACCTTATTTCTTCTAAAATGAGTCGAAAGGGACTCCATTCCAGATAGCCGCCCAGAACCTGCATTCAGTATAAAACAGTAATTAAATCAAAATAAAGCTTTCTCCTTAAAAGTTAAACTTTGCAGTTAGCGTTATTTTTCCTAGTGTGAAACAGTGAAATGATATATTGTGGTGTTAGGACAACGATATGTATTTGATGGAGAAGTTCGTATATCTCGCTTTAATAATAATGCCCCATCGCCAAAAGATGGACCTAGAGTTAACCAAGAAATTACATCCCGCGAGGTTCGCCTTGTTGGAGCAGACGGAGAGATGGTGGGCGTTGTAAGTCGCCAGGAAGCGCTTAGACTTGCCGTCGAAGCACGACTCGATCTCGTCGAAGTTTCCCCAAATGCTGAACCACCTGTTTGCAAAATATTGGACTATGGTAAGTACAAATACGAGCAACAAAAGAAAAAAGTCGAAGCCAAGAAAAATCAAAAGATTATTGAAGTCAAAGAAATCCAGATGCGTCCGGTTATTGATGAAAATGATTTCCAAGTTAAACTTAAGGCTATTCATCGTTTCTTAGGTGAAGGCAATAAGGTCAAAGTGGCAATTCGATTCCGCGGTCGCGAAATTACGCACCAAGAATTGGGTATGGAAGTGGTGAATCGCGTCAAAGACAGCGTTGGAGAAACAGCAAAAGTTGACCAGGCCCCCAAGCTTGAAGGCCGTCAAATTTTGATGGTTTTATCTCCTGCCTTGACAAAATAAAACCTAGGGGAGTGGTACCATGCTCCCTCTTTTCCTCTCCCTATCAAATTCCTTTAACAATTCTTAGCCTTAAGTTTTCCTTATCTCTGTTTAATTGCCATTCTTAGAAAATGGTATAAACCATAGTTTATAGAACAGTTGGCGTACTCACAGATATTCCGTAGAAGTTGAATACAAAGGCCTCCTATCAGAAACTATCTGGGGAACCTCCTTTCTATAAACGTCAATTAATTGAGAAGAAGTAACAACCAACTCAGTATAAATTAATACAGATTTATAGTAACGTTTTGAATGCATTTTCAAGATTTGAATACCTCCCCCACCTAAGGCTAAAAAAAATTTCAAAACGTGGAAACGGTGCCAAAAGAACACACAGGAAAATACTGGGGCTATTATATTAAGTCAGCTAGCCATGTCACAGCACTAAAGAACTAAATAATTGGACTTATTGCAATTCGCGAGAAAATACAAAACACCTAAGGGCATTTGAATAATAAGGGTGGGTATTGAATGATCTGACGAGGGTATTTTGCTACCCCTTTTCGCTCTATTCTATGGATAACGCTGCCCTTATATATAAGGACAGCGCCTAACCTTAATATCTATTCTAAGATTTTTTGCGACCAAAGCCCCGAGTTGATGGGGGTTTATTTTTCTTTTGAGTGATTAATTCAACAGCTCGTTCTATATTGACAGCAAACATGTCCTCATTTTTTGGTATCGAGGCAAATATGCTGCCACATTTCACATAGGGACCAAAACGGCCAACACTAACCGACAAAATCTCACCTGTTTCTGGATGGGGGCCCAATACCTTAGGCAAAGACTTCAACTTCATCGCAATGTCAAATGTCACTGCCTCTGGATTCAAGCCGGCAGGCAATGACACCCGTTTTGGTTTACTAACTGTCGGTTTTTTGCCTTTCTTTGGCTTAGTATCATCCTCGTCAGGGCTGATGGCCTTTGCTTCTCCCCATTGCAAGTAGGGGCCATACGGACCTTTGCGCAGGGTAATCGCCTCCCCTGTTTCTGGATCTTGACCAATAGCTTTGGGTTCATCCATAGCAATCGGCGCTTCCTCGCCTTCCCCCTTTTGAGAATCCATACTCAGGGGTTTTGTATATTTACACTCTGGGTAGTCAGAGCACCCAAGAAAAGCCCCATAACGGCTGAGTTTCAGACTTAAGCGCCCTTTCTGACATTGAGGGCAAACTCGAGATGCTTCATCACCTTGGAAGAGATGATGGCTCAAATCCTGTTCAAGAGAATCAATAACCTCTGTCATTGTCAAACTTTGAGTTGAATCGGTCGTTTGCTTAAAGGCTGACCAGAATTCCGTCAAAACATCTTTCCAAGCTGCCGCACCGTTCGAAATATCATCAAGCTGTTCTTCAAGGTTGGCGGTAAAATCATACTCAACATATCGCTTAAAAAAGTTGGTCAAGAAAGAGGTAACCAATCGACCCCGCTCTTCTGGAATAAACTGGCGCTTTTCAAGATGCACATAATCCCGATCTTGCAACACTTGAATAATAGAAGCATAGGTTGACGGACGGCCAATTCCCAGTTCTTCAAGCTTCTTAACCAGACTTGCTTCGGAATAACGCGGTGGTGGTTGCGTAAAGTGTTGGTTCGGAGTCACCTCTTGCACCCGTGCTAATTCGCCTTCTGATAACGGCGGCAAAAGCTTATCTTCATCCTCATCCCCTGCCCCATCATCTTTACCTTCTAAGTACAGCTTCATAAAACCGTCAAAAACCATGGTCGATCCCGTCGCTCGCAGCATAACCTGGCGATCATCAGCGACAATATCAACCCCCACTTGGTCAAATAAAGCTGTCTCCATTTGGGAGGCAACTGTCCGTTTCCAAATCAGCTCATATAATTTAAATTGGCTATCATCTAAGAAGGATCGCATTTCTGCTGGTCGACGCATGACAGAGGTCGGACGAACGGCTTCGTGCGCTTCTTGAGCGTTCTTACTTTTATTTTTAAAGACACGCGGTGTCTTAGGCAGATATTTATCTCCATAGCTTTCACTAATATGTTGACGGACTTCAGTCATTGCATCCTTTGAAATAGCAATACTATCGGTACGCATATAGGTGATTAAACCGGTCAATCCCCCTTGAATTTCAACCCCTTCATACAGGCGTTGAGCAATCTGCATCGTCCGGCTGGCACTAAAGCCAAGCTTGCGGGCCGCTTCTTGCTGTAAGGTGGAGGTCGTAAACGGAGCTGCAGGATTGCGCTTTACTTGCTTCTTTTCAACACTGTCGATTGAAAATTGACGGCTGCGGATAGCGTCACACGCGGCCTGAGCTTGGTCTTTAGATTTCAAATCCAACTTATCGAGCTTTTTCCCATCCAAATAAGTGAGGCGTGCTTTATAACCTTGATCGGCAGCATTCAACATATCAGTTTCGATCGACCAGTATTCTTGAGTCAGAAAAGCTTCAATTTCCCGTTCCCGGTCAACAATCAATCTCAACGCAACAGATTGAACACGCCCGGCTGATCGTGCCCCAGGAAGTTTACGCCATAAAACAGGAGATAAAGTAAAACCAACAAGGTAATCAAGGGCCCGGCGTGCTAAATAAGCAGACACTAACTCTTTGTTAATCTCACGCGGGTTCTGAATAGCGTTCTGAATGGCCCCCTTGGTAATTTCATGAAAAACAATACGTTTTACTTCTTTTCCCTGTAGCGCATTCTTTTCAGCAAGTATTTGCTGCACATGCCAAGAAATGGCTTCCCCTTCACGATCCGGGTCGGTTGCAAGTAAAAGCTGATCCGCGTCTTTCACGGCTTTGAGGATATCATTAACCTTGCTTTTGGCCCGGTCTTGCATTTCCCAGACCATTTTAAAATCATGGGCAGGGTCAACAGAGCCATTCTTGGAAGGAAGATCGCGAATGTGGCCATAACTTGCCAACACAACATAATCATTACCCAAATAACGATTAATTGTCTTAGCCTTCGCTGGCGACTCAACAACAACGACACTTTTCATAAAATCGAACCCTCCAAAGATTATTCTGCTTTATTTTCAAAACAGTAGCAAGATCTGATTCAGGCTACGAGATTAGAAATTGAAACAGTACCATTTGCCTGACGAACAATCAAGCCTTCTAACTCTAACTCTAAAACAATAGCCATAACCTCTTGGGTACTTAGCCTAAAATCTTCGGCAATAAAACTAATTTCGACGGGTGTATAATTCAATCCGAGTAAAATCTCCTCTTTCAGAGTGGCCGGAATTGCAAAGTCTCTATTCGAGGCAATGTAAGGTTCAGCTTCTGGCTCTGCCAAGGTATTTAAATCAAATTCAGGCTTTAATACGCGAATAATATCTTCTACTGTTTGCACCAAATGGGCCCCTTGTTTAAGCAAATGGTTACTTCCATGACAGCGGGGATCTTGAGGTGACCCTGGAACAGCAAAGACTTCGCGGGACTGTTCAAGAGCGTACTTAGTCGTAATCAAGGATCCAGATTTCATCGCCGCCTCAACCACAACAACACCGTCACTCAAACCAGAAATAATTCGATTACGTCGTGGGAAATGGTTTGACGATGGCTTCATGCCGATGAGCATTTCACTAATAATACATCCATTGCGTTGAATGTCATGGTAAAGTTCCTCATGTTCAGGTGGATAAATGATATCAACACCGCCAGCCACAACGGCAATTGTTCCCGACTCTAAACTTCCAAGATGGGCAGACCGATCGATTCCACGCGCCAACCCTGAGACAACCGTTAGCCCTACTTTACCCAAACTTTCTGCCAGAATCTGGGCATGCTTTTTAGCCATAAAAGAACAATTCCTTGCCCCTACCATGCCAACCATATCAGATTGCAGAATATCCACTTGACCTTTCACAAACAAAACAGCAGGGGCATCACGCAATTCTTTCAATCGTCTAGGATAACGGGGGTCTTCGCCCGTCACCAAGGTTACGTTCTTTTTATGGCACTCATTAACAAGATGATATACTTGTTTATCTGTCGGAATAACCTCTGTCCGGCCATTGTTTTCAAGCCATGCCAGCGCCTCGTCACAATTACCAAACCTTTCTATGGCTTGCCAAAAAGTTACAGGTCCTACATTCTTACAATGCGCGAGTTTTAACCATGAAATAAGCTGTTTTTCCGTCATGGTTGGAAAGCTAGCAGATTTAATTCAAATTTAGAAGGATTATTTTCACATTTTCCTAAACCCAATTCTAAGTAAATTATTTTAATGAAATTCGGAAGATACAGCTACCTCCCCACAAAATTTAACCATTCTATAAGAAGATTAGCTAAGGGCTCCTCTTTGCAATCATAAAGACTGTTTTACCCTGCCCAAAGCCTGGGCAGGATATATTAAATTTTCAACACAATTATTTTGCTTGATTTCTTCCTTTTCTACTTTACTCCACTACTTGATTTCTTTCCCATTAATCTTTCTTCTGATTAATTTATTGGTTTAATTTTTCTTGCTATTACTTCTTCCAAAACACCATAAGTAGCTTTCATTTTCCCCTTCATTATACCCTTTATGTATTTTTTTTCCTCATTCCTCTCAGTAATTTCTTCCATCTTTCCACCACTATTTTCGAATAGGGCTGCAGCAATCCCAGCATTTAATTTTCTATCAGTTTGATGAACAGCATCCTTTCCTCCATAAATGGCCGGCGTCGCAGTCAGCTTTGCTGTCGCTGTAAAAGGTAATTCCTGATTGTTAACACAATATACCCTTAAACCCAATTCATAGATGCCTTTTGCTGTGGGTGCCATTCCTGCAGTCACAGTAAACTTTCTTGTGCGAGACGTTGACCAGTTTTGATTTGCACTAACCTCAAATGAAGCAGAAACACTAGTTTCATCCTTAACAAATCCAACTAAACCGCATTCAACCTTAGCAGAGACCTGAGTGCCAAGCTTTTGAGCTAACTCCCAAGAAAAAGTTTCTTCGATACTACGCTCATAGATATTACTAATATTAACTCCTAATGCATCATCCACAACTTCTAAACGTTGAATTGAAACCATTTCTATTAGTTGTTTTTTGTCTTGTAAGTATTTCTCCATACCCCCATTAGGAAAAGTAAAATTAAAATCCTTTAAGGAAACCCTTAAGAAACCTTTTATACAAGCTTTAGTATACCAAATCTTACTATTTTTTAATGCTCCCCCATAGCTCAAACAAAGCTTATCTCCAAAACTCGCTAAAGCAGGAGAACACGACATGCTCCACATATTAGATCCGCTTATTTGGTGGCCTTTAGCCCAATTTTCTCCATCACTTGTTGCAGCGTACCAAAGTCGGCCACTTTGACCCATTCCCTGGTGAGCCACATAAAGCTTATCATCAAAAACGGCTAAAGCCGGCGACCCTGACAATCTAGCATCTGGAATTAACTTTGGCTGAGTCCAGCTTTCTCCATCACGAGTGGTTGCATACCAAAGATAGCCGTGACGCTTGTTATCTTGATATACGACATAAAGCTCATCATTAAACGCAACTAAAGCCGGAGAGCGTGACAATTTAATATCTCGAATTGTCTTGTGCTTACCCCAGTGAGATCCATTTTCAATTGTTGTGTACTTGAGGCCGTGAGAATCCTTATGGTGATATGCTAAATATAACTTATCATTAAGCACGGCTAAACTCGGAGAGCCTAACATAGCAACGTTTCCAATTTGTTTGCTTGGATTCCAGGCATTACCATCCTGGCTTACAGTATACCAAAGCTGGCCACTTTCACCCGCGCCCTGATAGGCCAAATAGAGATTATCTTTAAGCACAGCTAAACTCGGAGAGCCTGACATAGCAACGTTTCCAATTTGTTTGCTTTGATTCCAGGCATTACCGTCCTGGCTTACAGTATACCAAAGCTGGCCACTTTTCCCCGCGCCCTGATAGGCCAAATAGAGTTTACCATTAAATCCTGCTAAAGCTGGCGAATCTGTCATAGAAGCATTGGGTATTTGCTGACTCTCAGCCCAATCAAGAACCTCATTAGCACAAGCCAATGAGATGATAGAAAAAAGCGCATTTCCTAAACCTAAGATTTTTAATCTCCAAGAAGACTGGGTAAATAAGTACATGGATTACCTCCATTAATTTTTTAAGTTATAAATTATGACTGAAGGAAGAAAGGGGGGATTAGAATATTTTTAAGGGGTCGCAAAAGATTATTATTTAAAAGCTGATTTAATAAATCCCTATCTTCTCTCAATATACTTTAGTTATTTTAATTATTAATAAAGGTTTATATTTTATTGTTTTTCTCATTTTAACTAAAAAACACCAAAAAAAGGTGAAAATACAAGAAAAGTTACAATATTAACTTTAATAACTTTGTCCTATTTAACAGTAAGGACGCTTCGATCAGATCTATATTCTTTCTATAGCCAAAAATAGAGATGGCAACCCCTTAATTAGGCAACTCATTATTTTTTTAAATGTAAAATTCCCGTTTAAATAGAGCTATCTCGCGCTTCAGTGCACAAATAGAAATTTTAGGCCTACAATTTGAGTAATTTTTTGCCCTAATTCCTTGCCCTAATGCCCGGCAAACTGATTAAACTAATGAATCCGACCGCAGCAATCATAAAGGCAGGCACATATAAACTCCCCATCTTATCAATCAAGCCTGTCACCATAAAAGGAGCCGTCCCCCCAAAACATGCCACACTTATATTAAAAGATAGTCCAGCTGCTGTATAACGAACATGGCGGGGGAAAGCCGTTGACACAACAATTGGCAGAGTTCCATAAGCGGCCCCCATCAAAACACTAAATAGCATCTGCAGTAAAGCCAGCGACTCAATCGTCCGCGACTCAATAAGGTAACTGTAGAGAGGATAAGCTAGCCCCAAGAACCCAAAACTCACAGCCAACAGAACTTTCTTTGCGCCAATTTTATCGCCCACCCATCCAAAGAATGGAATACTTATAACTAAACTGCCCATACTAAGAGTATTCCAAAACAACACTGATGCTTCAGGCATATTTAAAAATAAAGTAGCAAAAGTTGTCATAAAAACAAAAATGATATAAACGCCAACGCCATCGAGCAAAATAATTCCCATTGCCCGGACAACTGATGCTTTATAACTGCACCAAATTTCTTTGATCGGCAATTGAGTCGACGAAGCCGTTTCAGCGATCTGTTCGGGCATATATTTACGAATCATATATCCGACAACGGCAGACAAGCTCCCTAATAAAAAGGGGATACGCCAACCGAAAGACCGCAAATCTTCTGCTGAAAGAACATGAGTTAAGAGTGTTGCCGCCCCTGATCCTAAAAATAATCCTCCCAAGGTTCCAAAGGAAGCTAAACTGCCCGCAAACCCTTCACGTCCCTGTGGTGCATGCTCAATCACAAAAATAAAGGAGCCACCATAGTTTCCACCGACCGCCAACCCCTGTAGCAACCGAATTACAACCAAGCCAACACTGGCAAAAACGCCAATGGTTTCATAGGTTGGTAACACTCCCAACAATGTTGTCGGTACTGCCATCATAAGCAGAGAAGCAGCCAGAGCATATTTCCGGCCCACCCGATCACCAATATAACCATAAAAGATGGCGCCTAAGGGCCGCATGGCAAAACCTGAGGCAAAGACAGCAAATGTCGCCAGAAGCGAGGTAACTGGATCATGACTGGGATAAAACTGCTGACCAATGATATTCGCAAAATACCCAAACAACGCATAATCATACCACTCAAATGCTGTTGCTAGGGATCCAAACAGCAAAGGTTTTGCTGAAAGTGTTTTCGTCATTATTCTTTCCTAAAAAGAATTTTTTTCAAGCCAATACCTTTGATCATATCCTGAATAAACTTGTGACGTTAACATTTTTTTAATTAAGATAACTTATCCTTATTTATATATCTAAGAGAGTAGGTAAATAAGATGTCCTCCCAAGACCATAACACCTTCCGCTATGATGGCAATTATTTCACTGTGTTTATGCTTTATGCCAAACTTTTTATCGGCACTCTCCTCACGCTTGGGGTTTATAATTTTTGGGGACGGACCAATATTCGTCGATATATGACGGGATCTATATTAATCCGTCAAGATCGCTATCAATATCATGGGACAGGTGAAGAATTATTCCTATCTTTTCTTAAAGTCTTAGGTCAAGCAGTTGTCTACTTAGCAGTCAATGCTCTCATTTTATGGGCTGCGATTCACTATCTGGGTTGGAATAGCGACTGGTTTATTGAAAGTCTCATCATCCTTAATTTTATCTTTATCGAGGGCGCTCTTTTTTATGCGATCCACAAGATTCTCAAATATCGATTTTCTCGCACCTCTTGGCGCGATGTTCGCTATCATTTAGAAGGATCGAGCTGGCAATTCGTGAAACTTTGTTTTATAAAGTCTGCCCTTAATATAATTAGCCTGGGTATTCTTGTCCCCCGCTCCACCCTAGACACCTATACTTTACTCATGAATAATATTTATTTTGGTGACCAACGCTATCGATTTAAATTTGAATCCCATAATCTTTTAAAACCCCATTTAATCTCTCTTCTTTTATTTATCCCAACCTTCGGTTTTTCGCGGGTGTGGTACTGGGTTAAATTACACAAATTTATGGCAGAACATTTAGAGTTTATGGACTTAAAGTTCATCAATACATCAACGGTAAAAGGGATACTCTCTCTTTACCTAACAAATAGTTTGATTATTGTGTGTACCGTTGGACTCGGAATACCGCTTGCCATCCACCGTTCTATAAAATATCACATAGAAAATCTCACGATCGTGGGCGACCTTGACCGTAAACGCATTATCCAAGCAAGAACACACCTCTAAGCAAGTGATTTTACTGAGCGGTCTTACCACACATCATGATTTTGCTCTTAACTTGTTAGGCATAATAATTCGCCCGTTTAAAAGCCTAAAATTTCATGGAATAATAAGAATATAGTCACTCGGTAGAATCTATTCTTATTTCCATGCAATACAATCCCCTTAAAGGCGCAATTTATATGCTTCTGGCCATGTTCAGTTTTGTGAGCGTTAATGCGTTTTTTAAAACACTTGAACATTCTTATCCGCCCTCTCAAGTGGTCTTTTTTAGATATTTCTTTGCTATTTTCCCCGCTTTCCTTCCAGCTCTTATAGGAAGTGAAATTTCACATCTGAAAGTTAATAACCTTCGAACCCATGCCTTTCGCGGCGCCATTGGGGCGCTCAGTTTATTTTTGCTCTTCCAATCTCTGAGCCTATTACCCTTGGCTGAGGCCGTTACAATTTCCTTTGCCACATCCTTTTTTGTTACAATCTTTGCTTACGCGTTGTTGTCTGAAAAAATTCACCCTCTCGTCGGGGGCGCAATTATCCTGGGATTTATTGGAATCTTAATCGTCGCGCAACCCAATGGCAATTTTTTGAGAATTGGCACCTTGTATGGCCTTGGCTCCGCCATGGCGGAAGGCTTTATTTTGGTTCACAGTCGGTTAATTGCCAGCCAAAATTCCAGCTCAGCCATTGCTTTTTATTATGCTTTATTTGCTGCCATTTTTGCAGGCATAACGCTTCCTTTTGTCTGGGTAACGCCCTCAAGCTATGACTTGCTGGTGTTAATTACTTTAGGCTTGGGCGGTGGTATTGGACAATACTTCCTGATTGCTGCGACTCGGTTAGCCCCTGCTCAAGTGCTGGCACCATTGATTTATAGCCAACTTTTATGGAGTATAATTTATAGTGTAATTTTATTTGATGAAATTCCTTCGAATTCGTTGTATACTGGATTTGGTTTAATTATCGCGGCAGGATTAGTGGTGATTTTTAAGGATAAAATCATCCAAATTAAACAAGCGAATTGACATATGCTATGAAAATGGTGTAAGTAATTCGATAAGATTTATATTTATTTTGGGTATATAGGTAATTTAATGACAAAGCGCATTAACGCTAAATATAAAATTGACCGCCGTTTGGGTATTAACCTTTGGGGTCGTGCAAAAAGTCCTGTGAACAACCGTAGTTATGGGCCTGGTCAACATGGTCAACAACGCTCTAAGCCTTCTGACTATGGCTTGCAACTTCGCGCCAAGCAAAAGCTAAAGGGATACTATGGTAACATTAGCGAACGTCAATTCCGTCGTTTGTATCAAGAAGCTATCCGTCGTCGCGGTGACACCTCTGAAAATCTAATTGAACTGCTAGAACGCCGCTTGGATGCGGTTGTTTATCGCATGAAGTTTGTTGCAACACCTTTCGCTGCACGCCAATTAGTTAACCATGGCCACGTTGCCGTTAACGGTAAGCGCGTCAATATTCCTTCATTCCAATTGAAAGATGGTGACGAAATTTCATTGATCGGTAAGATCAAAGAAAACGCAAACGTTATGGGAGCCACTCAATCCAATGAACGCGATGTTCCTGAGTATATGACTGTCGACCATAAAAAAATGGAAGGTAAGTATATTCGTGGACCAAAATTCACTGAAGTTCCTTATCCAGTCCACATGGAACCAAATTTGGTTATCGAATTTTACTCTCGATAATAACAAACTTGTTAAAGTTTTTAGAAAAACCTCCTTTATGGAGGTTTTTTTATGCCCTTATTCTTAAAAAGAAGGACCGGGAGAAGAGAGCCTTTTTTTCCAGACAAACGGCCACCCCGGCAAGAGAATATATAACGGAGCATTCTCCCTCATTCCGGCCTTGAGCCGGAATCCATGCCTCTCTTTTGAGGCAGCATGGCTTTATCACAGCTATGCTTTCCTAAGCCTTACCATCATCATCCCGACACCGGTATGGTTTCCGGGTCGCGCTGCACTTGCCCGGAAAGAAGGTTCTTTTTCCAGGCAAACGGCCACCTCGAAAGAGAGTATATAGTGGAGCATTCTCCCTCATTCTGGCCTTGAGCCGAAATCCATTTCTCTCTTTTTGAGACAAAATAATTTTATCACAGCTATTCTTCCCAAAGCTTTGCTATCATCCCGACACCGGTATGGTTTCCGGGCCGCGGTGCGCTTGCCCGGAAAAAGGAAACTTTTCCCCGCTGAACCGAAGAGCCGGGAAAGAAGAGAGAAAGATGGACCGGAAAAGCAAAGAGAAAGGAATAGCTATAGAATCGTTAGTAAAATTAGATTTGTATTTCTTTCAAGGAAGATATAAATTCCTTTTATTATATAAAAGATTTATTTTCTTTTTATAAGACCCGAGAGAGCGTTTGATACCCATTGCTTGCATAACTAAACTACCGAATAAGCAGGCCTTATTTTATAGGACTATATTATCTCATTCTTACCTTGTAAAGACTGCAATACATTCGTAAGATTAAGACAAAATTATTTTAAAACTACAAAAAGGTATTTAAGGATAGAAAAGCACTTAATTAACTAAAGAAAAGGGGTTTATCCAATGGACCTGTTAATCCCAGTAATTATAAGCTGTGCCGTCTTAGCCGTCCTTTATTCTCTCCATGCCAGTCGATCGATTTTGGCAGCTAATCCCGGCACACCTGAAATGCAAGCTATTGGAGCGACTATTCAACAAGGAGCCCAAACTTATCTTAATCGTCAATATAAGACAATTGGAATTGCTGGTACCTTTATCGCCCTTCTTTTAGGATACTTTTTATCTCCCTTTATCGCAGCTGGTTTTATCATCGGCGCCCTTTTATCCGGCTTAGCCGGTTACGTCGGGATGAATGTTTCGGTGCGTGCCAATGGTCGTACAGCCGAAGCGGCAAGAACTGGCTTGGCTCCCGCGCTGACGGTGGCCTTTAAAGCCGGCGCCATCACCGGGATGTTAGTTGTCGGCCTTGGGCTCTTGGGGATCGTAACCTACTACTCCTATCTTATCAACAGTAATATTGATCAAAAATTACTACTCGAATCATTAGTTTCCTTAAGTTTTGGTGCTTCTCTGATCTCTATTTTTGCGCGCCTCGGCGGTGGTATTTTTACAAAAGGTGCTGATGTGGGAGCTGATTTAGTTGGAAAAATAGAACTAGGAATTCCAGAAGATGATCTCCGCAACCCAGCTGTTATTGCTGATATGATTGGCGATAATGTTGGCGATTGCGCTGGCATGGCTGCTGATTTATTTGAAACATATGTTGTCACTATTGTCGCTTCTATGCTGTTAGCAGCGATTTACTTTATGGGTCCCTTACAGCATCTTTTGATGCTTTACCCGCTAGTGATTAGTGCCGTTTGCATTATTGGCTCACTGCTTGGAACCTTCTTTGTCCGGCTAAGAGGTGATAATAAAGTCATGAAAGCGTTGTACAAAGGATTCCTAGCCACCCTAATTATTTCTGCCATTCTAGTTTATGGAGCAACACGGTGGATATTTAGAGAAATAAAGACTCTGGGGTTCCTTGATATTCTTCCCTTCACAGAAAAAAATATTATGGTGTGTGCCCTGACAGGTCTTATTATTCCCGCTCTATTGTTCCTAATTACAGAATATTACACCTCCCTCGCCTATCGTCCTGTTAAAAGCATTGCAGCTGCCTCAGTTCCTGGTCATGCCACAAACATTATCCAAGGTCTCGCTATTTCAATGGAAGCAACAGCGCTTCCTCTTATTATTATCTCCGTTGGTCTCATCATTGCTTATTTAAATGCCAGTCTATTTGGTGTCGCTATTACAGCCACCACCATGCTGGCGATTGCTGGCATCGTTATTGCTTTGGATGTTTTTGGCCCGGTGACAGACAACGCCGGCGGGATTGCGGCAATGGCAAAGTTTCCCGCCGAGGCTCGTCATATCACAGAAATCCTTGATGCCGTGGGCAATACAACCAAAGCCATTACGAAAGGGTACGCCATTGCCTCCGCCAGTTTGGCATCCTTAATCCTATTCACAGCATTTGGTGAAGATTTAGCCTATTATTTTCCCCACATTAAAGTAGATTTTTCCTTAATGGACCCCTTTGTGTTGATCGGCCTCTTTCTGGGTGGACTGCTGCCTTATTTATTCGGCGCCATGGGCATGAAAGCCGTGAGTCGGGCTGGCAGAGCGGTCGTGATCGAAGTGCGCCGCCAATTCAAAGAAATTAAAGGCCTTCTCACAGGCACTCACATGCCTGACTATTCCAAAGTTGTGGATTTATTAACTCGAACTGCACTTAGAGAAATGATTGCCCCCGCCCTGCTCCCCCTTTTAGCCCCCTTAATCCTTTATGGATTAATTCATACAGCCGTGGGACAGTCTCAAGCGTTTACGGCCCTCGGCGCAATGCTTATGGGAACAACCTTGACCGGCTTATTACTTGCGATTTCGATGACATCTGGGGGAGCTGCCTGGGACAATGCTAAAAAATATATTGAAGCCGGTCATTATGGTGGCAAAGGATCTGAGGCTCATAAAGCAGCTGTAACCGGCGACACTGTTGGCGATCCTTACAAGGATACAGTCGGACCGGCAATCAACCCTATGATTAAAATTACCACGATTGTGGCAATTCTTTTATTGGCGATTCTGGCCCGATACTAGGGTCTAAAATATTTTTTTTAAAAAGCTATCATTTTTGTCGGGTTTTTTTGTTGACAGTATACCCCCAAGTGCGTTAGAAAATAAAAGACATCAGCACTGATGATGCTGAAAAGGAGGGGGTGTAGCTCAGTTGGTTAGAGCGTCGGCCTGTCACGCCGAAGGTCGCGGGTTCGAGTCCCGTCACTCCCGCCATTTTTTATTCTTCCCCCCTTATATTTAATACCCCAGACAATCTAAAGATGCGGAAATTTTAATGCCTAGATTTAGTCAATTTTTTGATGGTATTCAGATGCTACCTTCTGACATTTCCGCAAAAAAAGCTTAAAAAGACACAAAGAACAAAGATGACAGGAAAAAAAGTGCTTCTTGCCAATTGGTGAGATATGCTTATTTGAATGTAAAACTTGACCCTCGCCCTTCATTTAGTTAGGTTGGAGTATCAACATACTCAAACCATAATACGCCAATGAATCCGCAAGAATCCTTTCAACAAATGATCCTAAACCTACAACAGTTTTGGGCGAACTGGGGCTGTGTTATTCTTCAACCCTATGATGTCGAAATGGGTGCGGGAACTTTTCATCCAGCAACGACTTTGCGCTCGCTTGGCAAAGACCCATGGAATGCTGCATATTTACAACCTTCCCGTCGTCCGAGTGATGGTCGATATGGGGATAATCCTAACCGCCTCCAGTGTTTTTATCAGTTTCAGGTCATCCTAAAACCAGCCCCAGCGGACCCGCAAAATTTATATTTGGACTCTCTCAAGGCAATTGGTTTTGATTTAACAAAACATGATATTCGGTTTGTGGAAGATGACTGGGAAAGTCCAACCTTAGGCGCCGCTGGCCTAGGGTGGGAGGTGTGGTGTGACGGATTAGAGGTCACGCAGTTTACCTATTTCCAACAAGTTGGGGGTATTGATTGCGATCCGGTCTGTGTTGAAATTACTTATGGATTAGAACGACTGGCAACCATTGCTCAGGGCTTGGACAATGTCTACGATCTTAATTGGAATGGTCAACAGGGAGAAAAGAAACTCACCTATGCCGATGTCTTTAAACGAAATGAAGTTGAATTTTCTCATTACAACTTTACCCATGCTAATACAGAAAAATTATTTGAGCACTTTCAAGATGCAGAGCGAGAATGCCAGAAATTGCTTGAGGCAAAGTTAGCCTTACCCGCCTATGACCAGTGCATTAAGGCCAGCCATTTGTTTAACCTTTTGGATGCTCGCGGTGTGATTAGCGTTGCAGAACGGGCCAGCTATATTGCCCGTGTACGAGCCTTAGCCAAAGGATGCTGTCAAGTTTACGTAGAAGAGATTGCCTAATGTCACAAGAATTTTTATTTGAGATTTTGTCGGAAGAAATTCCCGCCCGCATGCAAGTCCAAGCGATGGCTGACTTTAAAGTTGCCTTTACTACAAAACTTAATGCCGCTGGCCTTACCTTTACTCATGTGGAAACCCACATCACGCCCCGCCGTCTTGTGGCTTGTGTTTCTGGGCTTGCATTTTCCACTCAAGAAATCTGTGAAGAACGCCGGGGGCCGCGTCTAGAAGCTCCCGAGGCAGCGTTACAAGGTTTCCTTAAATCGACAGGATTAACAAAAGACCGCTTAACCCAAAAAGACGGTTATTGGTACGCCACGCTCGCCACGCCGGCGACACCATCCGAGACTCTTTTACCCGACCTTTGTCGTGACATTATGCGCAACTTTAGATGGCCAAAATCCATGCGTTGGTACGGCGCGTCTCAGACATGGGTTCGCCCCGTACGCGGTATTCTTGCTATTTTAGAGGGAAAGGCTCTGACCTTTGAGGTGCCGGAATTTAACCTAACCTCAAGCAATAGAACAAACGGCCATCGTTTCTTATCCGTTGGCGATTTTAAAGTAACATCCTTTGCGGATTATAAGCAACAGCTTGCAAATCGACAGGTCATTCTTAGCCACCAACAACGTCAAGACTCTATTCTTACTCAGTTGATTCAGCTGGGAAAAAACCAAGGATACACCCTTGAACCCGATGACAAGCTTTTGGAAGAAGTAGCCGGATTATCCGAGTATCCCCAACCTATTTTGGGCGAAATTGACAAAGAGTTTCTTCACTTACCCAAGCGCGTCTTGTCCACCTCTATGCGCGTGCATCAAAAATATTTCACCTATTTGGATGCTGATGGTAAGGTAGCGCCTATTTTTGGCCTTGTCGCTAACACAATCCCCAGCGATGATGGAGCAACCATGTTACGCGGCTATGAACGCGTTTTGAGGGCTCGTCTGAGTGATGCAAGTTTCTTCTATGAGCAAGACCTTAAGACGCTCCTTATAGATCACCTTCCTCGCCTCCATCAAATTGTCTTTCATGCAAAACTTGGATCCTTGGGACAACGGATCCAGCGTCTGATGAAACTGGTGGAATCAGTCCCTGCTAAGCGGGCAGCAGAGCTCTGTAAATCTGATCTTGTCACCAGCATGGTGGGGGAATTTCCAGAATTACAAGGATACATGGGAGGTATTTATGCCTTAGCCCAAGGCGAAGCTTTAGAAGTTGCTCGCGCCATCGAACAACATTACCAACCTCTAGGGCCGGCGGATGCATGCCCCACAGATCCTGTGGCTATTGACCTTGCCTTAGCAGAAAAGCTAGACACGCTGGTAGGTTTTTTTGCGATCGGTGAGCTACCGACAGGATCAAAAGATCCCTATGCATTACGCCGTGCCGCCCTTGGGGTGATTCGACTCATCCGGGAGAATGACCTAAAAGACATAAGGCTGTTTGATAAAATTAATAGATCTCTTGCTCTTTATTTAGATCAAGAAATCCAGTTAGCAGCAGGATTCGATGCAAATCAGATTCTAGATTTTATCATGGAACGTTTAGGACATGCTCTTAAAGCCGAAGGCTTACGTCATGACACCATTGCCGCTGTTTTAGGATCAGCTAATCGTGGTGATAATATTTGCGGAGTTGTTGATCGCATACGGGCCTTGAATGATTATCTCACCAGCGAGGCGGGTATTTCCTTACAAGCTGCCTTCCGTCGGGCTTATGGTATTTTACCAAAGGATAGCCCCATTCCTCAAACTGTCCAGCCCCAGCTGTTTACAGAAAAGGTAGAAACAGTTTTATACTCTGAACTACAGACAGTGACAGCGCGATGCCAATCATTGTTACAAAAGCATGATTATGGACAATTAATGACAGTGTTAGCGAATCTTAAGAATCCCATTGATGCCTTTTTTGAGCTAAAGATCAATGATGACAATTTAGATATACGCCACAATCGCTTGGCACTGCTACAAATGCTCATTAATCAAATAACGATCATCGCAGACTTTTCAAAACTAGAGGGCTAGAGAGGTTAACTCTCCTCCTCTCTCTTTTCAAAACTAGGGCTTTAATTTAAGTTGTTTTCCTGAAATAAATAAATATTTTATATTCATCAACCTAGATTATTGAAGTCAATTCTGAATCACCTCCATCTTCACAACGCTGTCTTTTACTTAAAAAATTAAAATATTTGAGTTTTTCTCTAATTAATTTTTTTTATTTGATCTTAGGATGTTTAACACATAGTGTATTAAAAAAATTAAGTTTAAAGAGAGTATAAAATGAATCGCTTTATTTTTTCTTTGCTTGCTACAACCTTCTCTTTCTTAATCTCCTCTGGCGTATTAGGGATGGATCATCCAAAGATGAATGTTGAAAGAGTCGCTTCTCAGTTTTCTTCCTTTTCAAATCCTGAACTTTTTCAATTTCCCTTCTTACAGGAGGGGAGAGAAGATAAGGATCAAGGGCAACAAAAAACACAAGAAGGTATACGTGCAAAAATTCAAGGCGACGGTAATCTTGCAAGGGAATCATTTTTAGAGGCAAGTGCCCTGGGGTCTGAAGCAGCCATGACTCAGCTGGGGCATATAGCATTGGGAGAGAGAAACTATCAAGAATCCTTTCACTGGTACAATCTTGCGCAGCATACAAGTTTTTTAAAAACAGGAACTTATAGTCAGGGGCCATCAGCCACAGGTATCTTAAAAGCAGGGAGTCAAGACCCTTCTTTATTAAATCCAGAATACCTACTTCTTATAAAAGGATTTAATCGCTATGACTTTTCTAAGCATCCTACCTCTGTCAGAGCACAATTTTTATTAAGCCAATTGTGCGAAAAATTGATCGTTTATCCTTCCTCCCCTTTAAATGATAATTTGTATTGGGGCCTTGCTATGCTGGGAAATGAGCCTGTTTTGTGGGAACGTCTGGGGTGGCTGTATGAGGCAAAAAAATTAGGACCAAGCCTTAATGAAGCCGACCGCTATCAACAAGAAGCCAATTGCTTTTGGCATTCAAAAACGCCAGAGGGGTGGTATGCTCTTGGCGACTTAATTTTTGAGAAACAAGCCTTGCATACCCTGGACGGTAAGCGTATTTCAAATTTAGAAAGACCTCTTCTAGCTGCTGAATGTTATCGACACTGTGGTCTTCCTAAGGGTCTTTTTATGTTAGGCGTCATGATCCACAATAAAGAAATTCATCGGGATGAAAATAATGAATTTTTTGAAGAAAAGGACCGCGATAAAGTGACAGCCCGATGTTTGTTAAAGGCAGGCATGCCTATGTCTTTCTATCATATTGCAGAACTACTTAAAGAGAAGAAGATTAAGTGTGATACTAAAGGCAAGTTTATTGATACTGATGTTCCGGAAAGTTTTTACGCTGAGACAGCAGCCTTTTACTGTCGTAAAGCAAACTTGCCAGTTTCTCGCTTAGCCCTTGCAGGATTAATTGTCACAAAAGCGATTAAAACGGATGAGAAAGGAAAGAAAATAACGTCTGAGCGAGAGTATTTCTCAGCTGTTGCAAGATGTTTAGAAGGGCTAAAACGAGAAGATTTTTCTTTTGAATCTGATCTTAAATCTTACCTAACAAATTTAGGGGCTTATATTGAGCAAGGAATTTTAACTTACGATGAAAAAGGGAAGAAAATAAAATCAGAAAAACAACGAGGAGAAATTGCTGCAGCATATTTGAGAGAAGCGGGAACACCTTTGGCTTTGAGCAACCTTTCTGGATTAATTCTTCAAAAACTAACAGATCTTGATGAATTTGGAAATAATATCCACACGGATGAAGAACGTTTTCAGACCGCGGAAAGATGTTCTTCCTCCCACTATCCTTATTCTATCTATAATTTAGCTTTGATTACTTTATATCGTTATCCTTATATTGTAGATTACAAAGAAAGGGCTTTAAGGTATGCGTTTCAAGCCATTGTGTGCGGGGACGATGCAGCAATCGATCTTTACATACAAATTAAGAAAGAAATTGAAAAGGCATCCCAACCCTTAAAAAAAGAAGAAACAAAGAATTTAGAAACAGAAATCAATAAAAGTTCCCATCAACCGCTCGAAGAAGAAGAGGACGCTTATTCAGAAACAGTTGAAGATGAAATAACGCCTGCCGGTCGGCAAAAAATGAAAGAGATTACAAAAAAACTTAAAAATCATCGAGTAAATTATAAAAAGCTTGTTCACAGACAAATTTCGACAAAAGAATTTAATGATCTATTAAAGAATCAAAATAGAGATACTCAAAGAGGGTTTCAAATAACTTGGTCAGATAAGGCAATTAAACAATTTCAAACTCTTCCAACATACGAAGCTAAAAAAGTAAACTATCTTATTCAATTAATCAAAGAGGGAGACATCCAACGAGGGCGACCCGAAACTCTTAAAGACAAGAATAAGATTATTACCAGACGGATTGATAAGGGCGATCGCTTGGCTTATAAACTAACAGAAAATGGTATTCACATTATCTCTACCAAGGGGCATATTGAAAAGTAATAAGACAGCGGGGTATAGGACATATCTGTAAATAAGAAATTGGGAGAGGCTGGAAGAAGAGACCCGCCCCTAAGATATAAAAATATTTAAAAACTACCCTTACAAATAGCCCGGTCGTTCAGCAAACAAACGCTCAACCTTTGGAACGGAAGCCTCTGTCACCGCAAGAATTAAACGATCCCCCACGCGGATTGTCGTCTTGCTCGGCATAATGAAAAATTGGTCACTTCGATAAAGGCCAGCTACTTCAATTTGTCCGCGAATTGTAATATCTTCTAACGTCAATCCCACCACGTTTGTGGTTTCTTTGGCTTCCGCTTCAATAATTTCAACCTCACCATCCTTTAGAGAATGCACAGAGCGAATTTGCCCTTGACGCACATACTGAAGAATTGTTGAAACCGTAATAGCATGCGGACTAATGACAGCATCAATACCAAGAGAAGTAACCAGAGAGGCGTAGTCCATATTATTTAAAAGGATGAGAGCACGAGAAGCCCCTTGTTGCTTAGCCAATAAGGCAGCTAAAATATTGACTTTATCATCCTCCGTGACACAAACAATGGTGTCCGTTTCATGAATATTAGCCTCGGTTAGGATTTCCGCATCCAAGGCATCGCCACATAAAACTTCTGTATGACGCAATTGGCGTGCCACTAACTCTGCACGCGTCGCTTTGCGTTCTATAATTTTAGTCGTTTGGTGAGCCGCATTGGTTTCCATTTCTTGAGCCAAAGCGAGGCCTATACTGCCGGCCCCCACAATTAAGATGCGTTTGCCATAAATTGAATCTTGGTGAAAATGCCGCATTATTTCTGGAATATAATTTTGGTGTGCGATGAAATAAACCTCATCCCCCAGCAGAATCTTTTCTTCTCCTGATGGAATGAACATTTGTCCGTTGCGATAAATACACGCAATCATAAATTCCAATTTGGGGAAATGGCTGGGTAAAAATTTTAAGGGGGTATTTAAAATGGCAGAGGGGTGATCACATCGCACCCCAACAATTTTAACCTCACCACTATCAATTGATTTAACATCAAACGCCCCGGTCACCTGCAAGCTTCGACTAATTGTGCACGCCACTTCACTTTCGGGAGAGATAATATGATCAATAGAAATACGATCTGGATTAAATAGCCAGTGTAAATTGGGATCTAAATAGCTTTGGTTGCGAATACGTGCAATTTTTTTTGGCACTTTAAAGAGAGAATTTGCTACCTCGCAGGCAACAATATTGACTTCATCAGAAGCTGTCACGGCTATCAGCAGATCTGCTTCATAAAGGCCAGCTCTTTCTAAAACATCCGGATGAGATGCATATCCAACAACAGGTTGGATATCGATACTGTCGCTCAGTTTACGCAGCAATTCGCCCGATTGATCAACGATGGTAATATCATTGTCTTCACCCGATAAATATCGCGCAATATTAAAACCAACTTGCCCTCCCCCCAGGATTACGACTTTCATGCGATGTGCACATCCTTTTCTAAGCCGTCTTCTTCTTCCGGTTCTCCTCGTCCTTCATGGACGCCTAGAGCTCGTAATTTGCGATGTAAAGCTGATCGCTCCATTCCAATGAAACGGGCTGTTTTTGAGATATTACCACCAAATCTATTGACTTGGGCCAGCAAATACTCTCGCTCAAAGGCTTCACGCGCTTCTCGTAAGGGCATGACAACAATGGCTGGGTTGCCGACACTTGGCATCTTAACATCCGAGCGAATTTCAGGCGGCAACATAGAACAGGTCACCGGATCCCGATGATCCCCCGAGGCCATCAGCAAAATCCATTCCACAACATTCTTTAATTGGCGTACATTGCCCGGCCAAGAGTAGGATTGCATCATAATCAAGGCTTCTGGGGCTAGAGTTCTGAGGGCACGACCATGAGATTGACTACCCTGTCGCATAAAGTGCTGCACAAGGTCAGGAATATCTGTCAACCGTTCAGTTAATGGAGGAACCTCAATGGGGATCACGCTTAATCGATCATATAGATCTTGACGGAAACGACCTTCACGGATCTCCTCAGCAACGTATTTAGAGGTCGCAGAAATGATCCGAACATCAACTTCGATTTTTTGATTATCCCCTAATCGACAAAACCCCCCTTCTTGAAGCACCCGAATTAACTTTGCCTGAACCGGCAAAGGGAGGTCCATAACTTCATTCAAGTATAAGGTGCCACCATGGGCTCGCTCAATCAAACCAATTTTACGGGGCAAAGACTCATCCATGCCCATAATTTCTGTTCCAAATAACTCTGCTTCAATCTGATCAGGGTGAATCGTAGAACAGTTAACATAAGTAAATGGTAAATTAGACCGCTTAGAGTTTTGATGAATCAGCCGTGCCACCACTTCCTTTCCAGAACCGGATGCTCCTCCAATAAAGATGCGACTATTGCTAACTGCAACTTTTTCAATGGTGTGGCGAATGTGGGAAATAACCGTTGAAGCCCCAACCAACTCAGTGCTCCCTGCTTTAACCTTAAGCTCTTCGTTTTCACGGCGCAGTTTTGCTGCTTCTAAGGCACGATTAATAACAAGTAACATTCGGTCTGACTCAAAAGGCTTTTCGATAAAATCATAAGCCCCCCGCTTAATTGCAGAAACAGCTGTTTCAATTGTTCCATGGCCGCTCATCATAATAACTGGAACATGCGGGTGATCCCGCTTGATCATTTCAAGGATACGAATCCCATCCCGTTCCCCATCGCCCAACCATACATCCAAAAGGACAAGATTGGGTTGTCGAAACTTAATAGCTGCCAACGCCTCTGTTCCATCTTTGGCAAGGCGCGTTCCATACCCTTCATCAGACAGAATACCCGCTACTAAATCCCGGATATCAGCCTCATCATCAACGATTAAAATGTCCTGAGTCATTTATTCACTCATCCGTTTTGTTACCACTGGCAATTCAAAAAGCACACGAGCCCCCCCAAGAGGGCTATCCCCTAATTCTAATCGACCTCGATGGTCTTCTATAATTTTAGACACAATTGCAAGACCAAGACCAGTCCCCTTAGAATGGGTTGTATAATATGGCTCTGTCAGGCGTTCTCGGCCGTTAACCGGCAAGCCTGGACCATTATCATCAACCGTCACACAGCACTTGGTATCCACACGCGACACCGCGATCACTATTTCGGGCTGACTTGGTTTTTTAGCAGATGCGATTTCATCAAGCGTTACTGCATTAATAGCATTTTGCAATAAGTTTGTCAGCACTTGACTCATCTGAACAGGGTCACAATTAACAAAAATTTCCTGTTCTGTTGGGTTAAATGAAAATCTAATATCAGGGTGAGCTTGAACCTGAAGCTCAAGGGTATTGCGACAGATTTCAACGAAATTATCAATTGTTAAAATTGGCTCTGGCATACGAGCAAATGATGAAAATTCGCTCACCAATCGGCCAATTTGTCCCACTTGACGGACAATGGTATCAACACAATTTTGAAAAACCTGTGGATCTGTTTGTATTTCTTTGAGGTATTTACGCTTTAACCGTTCAGCCGATAGCTGAATTGGCGTCAATGGATTTTTAATTTCATGTGCAATTTTACGAGCCACATCAGACCAAGCTGCCTTGCGCTGAGCCGACATTAATGGCGTTACATCGTCAAAAGTTATTATAACTCCCGATTTAAGACGCTCTGAATGATCGGTCACAACTACCAGCTGCAATATACGCATAACCCCCCGACGCATCAATGTTAACTGCGTGGAAACGACTCCTTCGGGATCATCGACCGCTTGCTCAATCAAGGGTTTAACTTCAGGCAGCAATGTCGTTAATTCTAGCGCTAAGGCCTCCTCTCTGATATCCAATAATTCCCGCGCCCGACTGTTGATCAAACTCACAATACCACAGTGATCGGCACTGATAACCCCAGCGGAAATACGGGACAAAACAGTTTCCATAAATTGGCGTCGCTGATCAATCTGTAAACTTGCATTAACAAGATCTTGCCGTTGATGACGTAACTGATAGGTCATGCGATTAAATGCCTCGGCTAAGCTTCCAAGTTCATTATTGATCGATCCCTCCGGATCTACCTTAACTTCAAGGTTCCCCTGGCTAACAGCATTCGATGCTGTAATTAACCGGCTGATCGGACGAACGAACAAATTAGCAACGGTTAACCCCGCCCAAACAGCTGCCAGCAACAACAGTAAGGCTACCACAGAAAAGAACACAATAAAGGTAATCTGCAATCCAGATCGCTGTGCATCAAGGCGTTCATATTCTGAAATAGCACTTTCCGTTTGCTTAACATGGCGCAGAACATCGGCATCAATTAACTTACCCACATATAAAAAGTAATGCCCTTCAGGATCGAGCCGAGTCAAAGCCCGGACGCGGTCCTCTTTTTCATTCGATAAAACAACCATTTCCCCAGCTTTTGCCCGTTGAAACGCATCGACAAGTACTTTTTCAAACTCAAGAGCAAAGGTCAAAAATGCCCGCCCCACAACGGTCCCATATTGATCAAGAATTAAGGCTTCATCAATACCGCGATCCCGGGTGATTTTAGTTAATTTTTCCGAGAGTTGTTCAGGAAATCGCGCTTGAACCCCAATGCTAGGCGCCAGTTCGTTAAGGATAGCCACCGCATCTTCTTCAATCGATCTAGCTCGTTCATAAAGGTAAGCATTAGCAACAACTTTGGCTTCATTCAATGCTAATCGAACAGGCTCACTGAACCAAGCTTTTACCCCGACATTAAAGAACAAGGCAGAAAAAACGGTCACAAAAATTCCAGGCGTAATCGCAACAAAAGCAAACAAAGCCGCAATCTGAACATGAAGCTTTGAGCCTGCCGATCCTTTGCGCCGTTCTGTCCATAACTCAAGAAGTCGCTTAGCAATAATCACCGACAGCAAAAGCATTAAGGTTAAGTCAAGATAGATTAAAGGTAGAACTCGGCTGGATTTATCGCCAAAGTCATCAGTGCCTGTTAAGACAAGGTAAGTGGCCACCCCCGATAAAATAGCAGCCACACTTAAGAAAAACCCAATACGCCGCAACCATAAATCATTCTGGACTGATCGTCCGATCCATTTTGCAAGCCTTTGCAACACCTTTTGTTTTGCCATCAATTATAGCTCTGACAAATCAATTTGAAGTTCCGTCAACCTTTTTCTTAAGGTATTACGATTAATTCCTAAGATTTCGGCCGCTTTTTTTTGATTACCCCGAACCGATTTAAGCGTAGCCTTCAGCAAAGGACGCTCCACCTCTTGGATAACTCGATCATATAACCCTGACGTGGGAGTCAATCCTTCATGGGCCTTAAAGTAGTTATCGATAAAGGTCTCAACTATACCACTGAGCCCTCGAGAACCATTCGACATCGGGTCTTTTTCTATATTTTGTTTCGCTGCGCCCATTTCTGTCCCCTATATCAATGGCTTATAAAAATCGTCAATCAGTTGATGCATTGTTGGCGGATCTTCTACACGATTAACTGCAACTCGATAATCTGTCGAATTATTTAGCCCTTTACTGTACCATCCTACATGTTTGCGAGCAATCTTGATGCCTGTGGCAATACCATAATGGGACAAAATATCATCTAAATGATTTTTAACTGTTTGATGCTGAATTGCCATATCCGGGTCTGGCAAATGTTTCCCTGTTTTCAGATAGTGACCAATTTGATTAATGAACCACGGTCGACCATAACACCCCCGTCCCACCATGACGCCATCAGCGCCGCTTTGCTCTAACAGAGTTGTTGCATCCTCAACAGAAATCACATCTCCATTGCCAATCACCGGCACCTTCACAGCCTCTTTAACGCGTCGAATAAAAGCCCAATCAGCACGTCCATTATAAAGCTGACAGCGCGTCCGTCCATGAATTGTGATCATCTTCACCCCACAATCTTCAGCGATCTTAGCCAAATTCGGCGCATTACGGCTATTATCATCCCATCCTGTCCGCATTTTCAAGGTGACGGGTACCTTCACCGCCTTGACCGTTGCTTCAATAATACGGGCAGCAAGCCCTTCATCACGCATTAATGACGACCCTGCATGACCATTCACAACCTTTTTAACGGGACAGCCCATATTAATATCAATAATCTGTGCCCCTAAATCTTCATTCAAGCGGGCAGCCTCAGCCATAACCTGGGGCTCACACCCGGCCAATTGAACAGCCATTGGTAATTCTTCAGGAGATTTTTCAATCATCTTCATGGTTTGACGCACCTGACGCACCATGGCTTGGCTGGCAATCATTTCTGAGATTACGAGTCCTGCCCCCATACGCTTAACTAAGCGACGAAATGGCATATCAGTTACGCCAGACATGGGCGCCAAGATAACCGGCATCTCCAGTTGAATTGTATCAATTTTAATTGTCATACCATATAAGTCTTATTGTTCAATCTTATTAGTCAGAATACACAAACTTTTAAATGTGCGCAATAATTAGGCACAAGCAAAATACATAGTATTTGTATTTCCACAAATATACTTTCGCTATAGAACCATAGCATATGCATAATAATTAATATAATAAAGGAAAAAATAGAATAACTATTATCGCTATTTTGCCATTTTGTTGAAGTGTAAATCTAGCTTTTACTCTTAAACTTTATAAAGGAATAGATAGAGGGTATAGATGGAAGCAACTGCTTATAAAGACAATAATCCGAAAAACTATTATGGGAAGTTCGGTCAATTATTATTTGGGAATTTTTTTCATTCTATATGCTCTCTCATTCGTTCAAAAAGATCGCCTTACTTAATGATAACCTTGATCCAAACATGCTTTGGATCTTCCATCTTCTCAATGCCTAAGGAAAATTTATCAAACTCAACAACGACACCATCTGACGATAGCTCTTTGGCTTTATGAAGAACCAACCCCATAACTGTTGAGACAGGATAATCTGACAAATCGCATCCCAACAAACGCTCAAGAGTATAAATTGAGGCCCCACCTCTTAGTAAAAACGCACCATCAGGCAAATCAAAAACATCTTCTGCCGAAAAATGGAACTCATCCCGGATTTTGCCTGTAATGATCTGCAACAAATTATCAAAGCTTAAAAATCCCACCAACGTTTTCTCAGAATAGACCAAGGCTAAATGAGATGCTCCTCGCCGGAATTGCTCTAATAAATCAAGCGCATTATCTGTTACCTGCACCCGTAAAATGGGACGAATAAACTCTTTCAAATCAAGCAATCGGTTATGCGAGACTAAACCTGGAATTAAATCTTTAATGTGAATGACACCTAACACATTATCCGTTGAGCCTTCGCAAACCGGGTAGCGGCTAAATTTAGTTTTCACAAGCAATCGCATTTCCTGAATTAAAGGTTTTGAGGCATCCATAAAGATTAAATCTCCCACAGGACGCATAACATCAGATGCTTGCAAATCATAAAGTTCAAGCAGGTGATTGAGAGTCTTTATTTCTTTATGAGATAGCTCGCCGTGATGATGACTTGCTGTTAAAATTCCCTTAAGCTCAGCCACAGAAACTAAATGGTCATGATGCGCAACTTGACCGAGTCGCATCCATTCAAGAATTTTGTTAGAGCTAGCATTCAACAGAGCGATCAACGGGTACATTAACCAATAAAACGCATATAAAGGGGCAGCTGAGAAAAGCGACATCTTAATGGGTTGACGAATGGCCATCGATTTTGGCATTAATTCGCCGATAACGATGTGCAAATAAGAAATAATTGAGAATGCTAAAATAAAGGAAATAAGATGAATAATCTTTTCGGAGAAGATACCAAAACTTTCGAATAGGGGCGTCAATAACTCTGCAAACGCTGGTTCCCCAATCCACCCTAACCCCAGCGATGACAAGGTAATACCCAACTGACAGGCCGATAAATAAGAATCCAGATTAGAGTGAACTTTCGCTAAGAGATGTCCCTTTATCCCATGGGCAGTCGATAAACTTTCTACCTGGGTTTGTCGGATTTTGACCAAAGAAAATTCAGCGACAACAAAAAAACCATTTAAAATAACAAAGCCAAAAGCGGCCAGAATCAGAGCAAAATTAGTTAAAAAACTCATTATATTTCCTAGTTAACAATCCTTTGTTTTATAACAGGATAACCTGCATTAAATCTGCGCCAGCATCAAAATTTTGTTTTTGCCCAGCACAAAGGATCAGAAGATTCACATTGTACAATAAGGCCCTATGGATTCTCAAGGTTTTTTTAAAAGTAGCCATACAATAAAAAGAATAGTTTTGAAAAAGGCCGTTCATTATACTAAAAAAGCCGGAAGGATATTCCGGCTTTCTAAGACACACATTCAATATCAGTCGCGGCGATCGCCAAACAAACGCAACAACGAAATGAAGATATTGATAAAATCGAGATACAGAGCAAGGGCGCCCATAACGGCTTTTTTACCCGCAATTTCTGCACCATCAGATTCTAAATAAATATCTTTAATTTTTTGAGTATCATAGGCTGTCAATCCGGTGAAGATCACCACAGAAAGCGCAGATATCACAAAACTCATCGCACTACTATGCATAAAAAGATTCACGAGAGAAGCAATAACAATACCGATCAATCCCATGAACAAAAAAGAACCCATGGATGTTAAATCTTTTTTAGTTGTGTAGCCGTATAAGGCCATCGCCCCAAACATACTGGCTGTGATAAAGAAAATACGCGCGACACTTTCCCCCGTATAAAGCAACAACAAAGGTGTCAGAGAGAACCCGACTAATGTTGCATAAACCCAGAAAGTTGTCTGGGCTGCTGAAAAGCTCATCCTGCCAACCCGAAAGCTTAAGAATAATACTACTGCGAGCGGCGCAAACAGAGTAACATACTGCATCCCCGGAGCATAAAGAAATTGGTTTAAGGCGGGAATTGTTGCCGCCAAAAATGCCGCTAAGCCGGTAATACCCAAGCCAAGCCCCATATAGGCGAAAACACGTTGCATATAGCCACGCAAACCTTCTTCAAAAGCCGCAAACTGGCCTGAGCGAGTAACTGTACGATTTTGGTAAGACATACGTAACTTCTCCATAAAAATTAGTAAAATAGACCATCTATTTATAAATATAATACATTTTTTTATCTTAGAAAGCAATCAAAGCAGGCTTTTTTACGCGAATGAGCTCATCCCCTGTGGTTTGCATGAGATTTTTTCATCGTTTAGTCGTGGTGATTATCTTAACTTTAGGATATTATGTGGGAACATTCGACCACTTTCGAACTGGACTCTTGGAGATACCTTATGCTAGCTATCAGAGATCAAGCTCCTGATTTTACCTTACGAAGCGATACGGGGGAGACGATTGCTCTGTCTGCCCTTAAAGGCAAAAAAGTTGTCCTTTACTTTTATCCAAAGGATAACACCAGTGGCTGCACCAAGCAAGCTTGCGATATTCGAGATAATCTCGCTGAGATTAAGGCAAAGGCTGCCATTGTAATTGGGGTTTCTAAAGATTCCTTAAAATCCCATGCAAAATTCAGAGAAAATCACCAATTGAATTTTCCCTTGTTAAGTGATGAAACAGGTGAGATTTGTGAAAAATATGGAACATGGGTTGAAAAATCCATGTATGGGCGCAAGTATATGGGCATTGACCGTGCCACTTTTATCATTGATGAGCAGGGTAAGATTTCTCATATTTGGCGTAAAGTAAAGGTTCCTGGCCACTTAGTGGATGTTTTAGGAAAGCTATAATTATGCTACTCCCCAAACACATAGCCTGGACAGTTTTTGCCATGAATGTCATATTGATTTCCTCAATCGATATTTATATTCCTGCAGCTCCTTATTTGTCCCATTTATTTGAGGTTGAAGATTCGATCATGAAGCTCACATTTCTGATCAATCCTCTTTTGTCCTCTTTGATGGGTATCCCCTTTGGGCGTTATTCTGACAAGGTCGGCCGACGGCCCTTCATCATTGCGGGTACTTGCTTGTACATTATCGGATCTTTATTATGCACAGTTGCCCCTGGAATAGAGATTTTCTTTGTGGGGCGCTGTCTTCAAGCGATGGGAACAGGTGGCTTGTCGGTTTTAAGTGGGGCCCTGTTGGCCGATATTTTTGCCGGCGCCACCTTAGCACGCTATATGGGGATTCTTGCTAGTATTTATCCACTTGTTTTTGCCTTAGCACCCATTATCGGTGCAGAAATTTTGACCCACTTTGGATGGCGTTATATCTTTTCAATAAATTTGATCGCCATGGTCTGTATGGCAGTTTTTATGTGGACCATACTTCCAGAAACGAATAGGCAAACTAAATTATCGTCCAAGCCAGCAGAAGGCATGGCAGGGATGCGCACTCTCCTGTTTAGCGGAACTGCATTTTTATTAGTAATGATTCATGCAATGCCCATTTGCTTTAATGGCATTTTCACTGTTAACAGCCCTTTTATCTATATTGATAATTTTTTGATGACACCAACCGAATTCGCCTATATTCAAGCAATCCCTGTTTCCACTCAATTTATCGGGGCTTTTATTTACAAATCAATTGTTGAAAGAATTGGGCTTGCCAGTAGCTTAAAATTTGGGCTCGTTACCACAATTACATTTATTCTTGTGTCCGTTTGCATGATGAGCGGCTTTATCCAACCAGACCCTTACCTGATCATATCAATTATCTCAATATTTTCTTTAGGCTCAACATTCCTCATTTCATCCGCAGCGACACTAATTCTCGATAAAAACCCGGGCAATAAAGGCTTGACCATGTCTTATATTTCCTTCATGCGCAACATGGCAATTTCCATCGGGGTGGGGGTTATCTCTACCTTTCATTATGAAACCATTACCCCTATTATTGGGTGCATGATTGCAGCTGCTGCTCTTGAAGCTATTTTAGTTCGGGCTCAATTAAGGAAGATGATGTGAAACTTAAACGATCGACATTATTAAAGCTAATCAATTTCTGGCTACCATTTGTGGGAGCTGGTATTAGAGTTAAATCCATTTCCGATGACATTTTGTCCATTGATGTGGAAATGAAATTACGCTGGTGGAATCGCAATTACGTAAAAACCCATTTTGGTGGTTCCTTGTATGCGATGACCGATGCCTTTTTTATGATGATCTTATTGGAAAATCTAGGTAAAGATTATATTGTTTGGGATAAAGCAGCGACAATTCGTTTTAAAAAACCAGGCAGAGGAACGGTTCGGGCTCATTTTCACATCCCGCTTGAAGAAATTGAAAGAATTCGACAACTTGCCAATACAAACTATAAAGTTGAGCCTCAATTTACCGTCAATGTGATGGATGAGAGCGGCACCATTATTGCTGAGGTGGACAAACTGCTGTATGTCCGACGCAAAGATAAAACCTAACAATAAAAAATAAAATACTCCCTCTTCCCATCAGAATTTTTTTTGACATCTTTAATAACTAAATGGTGAGGAACCCGCCTTAGCTTTCAGTTAGCACCTGGCGAATTCGATTAATTCCCCAATCAATCTCTTCCTTAGTAATAACCAATGGCGGTGCCAAACGCACAACTGTTTCATGGGTTTCTTTAGATAAAACTCCCAATTTTGCTAGTTTCTCACAAATTTGACGGGCGGCGGCAATTTTTGGATTAATCTCGAGACCAATCCACAGCCCAATGCCGCGGATATCCTTAACCATCTTGCTATCAATAGATTGCAGTTGTTTTGTCAAATAAGCTCCCATTTCTTGACTGCGTTCACACAACTGATCCTCTTCCAAGAGCTCTAGCGCTTTGATTGCAATAGCCGCTCCCAACGGATTACCACCAAAGGTTGACCCATGACTGCCAGGATTAAAAACATCCATCAAATGACGTTTTCCAGCCACCCCGGATACAGGGAATAACCCGCCTCCCAAAGCTTTCCCCAAGATCACAGCATCTGGGCTAACATCTTCATGTTCGCACGCCAGAATTTTTCCAGTGCGTCCCAGGCCGCTCTGCACCTCGTCAACCACCAGCATCACATTATTTTTCTTACAAATAGCAGACACTTGCTTCAGCCAACCTTTCGGCGGCATGACAATTCCTGCTTCTCCTTGAATTGGCTCTGTCAGCACCGCACAGGTATTCGGAGTAATTGCCTTTTCAAGCGCGATGGCATCACCAAAAGGAACGGATTTAAACCCAGCCAAAAACGGCCCAAATCCCTTTTGATAATCTTTGTCGGAAGAAAAACTGATAATACCAATTGTGCGACCGTGGAAATTTTGGGACGTAACAATAATTTCTGCTTGATCAGTGGGAATGCCTTTAACTTGATAGCCCCACCGCCGTACTGCTTTAATAGCCGTTTCCACAGCTTCAGCTCCCGTGTTCATCGGTAACATTCGATCCATCCCAGTCATTTTACAGACTGTTTCTAAGAAGCGGGGCATCACATCATTATGATAAGCCCGTGAACACATAGCCAATCGGTTAACCTGATCGATCATAGTAGAAACAAGGCGCGGATGCGAATGGCCATGGCTGACTGCTGAATAGGCGGACATCATATCCAGATATTTTTTACCTGTTACATCCCACAGCCAAACGCCTTCACCCCGACAAAGGACAACAGGAAGTGGATGGTAATTATGAGCCCCCCACCGATCTTCGAGATCCATATAGTCTTGACTCTCCATCATCCGTGACCTCGCTGTTGTGGTTGCTGCAAAACCTTCCATTTTTTTCTCCCCATCATTGAATAGACAAATCTCCAAATTAAATTAAGCGTTTTATCTTGAATATCTAAGGTCGGGTTAAATTCTACCAATTCGAACCCCAACAATTGGTCGTGGTCAAAAATTCCCTCCATTGCGAATAAAACGTCAGTTTCCAACAATCCATTCGGTTCAGCAGCCCCCGTTCCTGGCGCAATAAGGGGGTCAAAAGCATCCACATCAAAACTAATACCAAAATGTTGACCATTTTTAGTAAGCATTGTGACTGCTTCCTCAAAGCATGCTCTAAACCCTCGCTGCCGCACTTCATCCATATACATGACGCGCACGCCTAATTGCTCTAAAAGGACCTGCTCGCCCTCTTCAAAGCTCCGTGCACCAATAATTACAAGATTTTCCGGCTTTAATTTAGGCTCAGCAGAGCCAATAGAGGTTAACTCACAATCCCCCTGCCCTATCAAGGCTGCCAAGGGCATCCCATGCCGTGCTTGAGACGGACTTGTTTCCGGCGTATGAGAGTCCAAATGCGCATCAATCCAAATAAGACCAAAATCTTTTTGATAATGCTGATGCATTGCAGACCAAGTTCCAATAGCAATAGAATGATCGCCCCCTAAAACAAAGGGGGTGAATCCTCGCCCCAGACAATCAACCGTATATTCATAAACTTCTTGGACTGTATTCAGTACATTGGTAAATCGCATCGCACCATTCAGGGAACAGAATGGCAATTTAGGAACTGTAATTCCATCGGGATGAGCGTCAATTTGATAGGATTTTTTAAAAAAAGTACGATCGAATCTTTCAGAATTTAAGCCTAATGGATCAAAACTATGAAAGAGAGCGTACGCTCCGGCACCCGTCCCCATATTCGAGGCTCCCCATCCACTTGATGCACTAATCAAAGCCCAGTTTTTAGACATTTCCTCAATCCCATAAAAACAGTCTATGAAATTATGCTATCTCAATTTTTACTAAAAATCTATGCATTGTCCTAAAAAAAGAAACCCTTAATGATTATATTTTTTAGACTCTACTCTCGGCTGAAGAGCCGGGAAGAGAGAGGGGGGATGGGCGATAGTTTGCAATAAAAACTTCCTCTTTCCGGGCAACCGAAGGGCGACACGGAAACCATACCTGTGTCTGTATGATGGTAAGGCTTAGGAAAGCATAGCTGTGATAAAATCATTATGTCTCCCAAAGAGAGGCATGGATGCCGGGTCAAGCCCGGCATGAGGAAGATGGTGACAATTCTTCAAAAAACTCCCTCTTTCAGGGCAAGCGCAGACAGCTATATCTTTCTAAATTCTTCTCCTACCCACAACGTAGGAATGGATCTCAGGTCAAGCCGGGGATGAAGGAATTTTCATAAGATTCAGGTTTTCGGGTCATCCTTCGGTTGCCTGGGAAAAGGGAATTTTGTGAAAAATAGTGCAAATCCCTAATCACATCCCACTAGCATGATATCATACAAGGAATGCTCTATCGGTTTCTGAGGATAGCGAGGCGATGATACTAATTCTCCGCTATATAATTCGACAGACTCGTCTGATTCTTGTTCTAAAAGAATCTGCACCGGTACGCTATAAATTTCACCGTCAAAAGAGTCTTTTTCCCGACGGCATTCTCCTGGAACAATACGCAAATCGTGAATCACAGCTGATGAATCTACCTGAATTTTTAAGGGAGTTTTTTTAGCTGAAACTTTATTGAGAACCTCAAAGTTAATTGATGCAGCATGACTTACAGAAGGTACACCCCCCATAATCAAGACCGAGTGGCTCATAATAAGGGGTACCAGTCTCCCCCAAATGCTTGGTTTTATCATGCCCATTACTTATCTGCTTTGTTGTCTCCCTCTTCATTATTGGCAAAAAGATACTTTCCAATCAAGCCCTCAAGGCTAATTGATGATTGTGTATAGGTTACTTGATCGCCAGGAGCTAAGTTGACATCACTTCCCCCGGGAACCAAAGCAATATATTTACCCCCCATTAGGCTTTCACTAACAATTTGAGCAGAGGTATCTTCAGGTAAAATAATAGAAGAATCAACGTTCATATCAACCCGCGCTAGAAAGGTTTTAGGATCAATCGAAATATGCTGAATATCCCCAATCTTAACCCCACTGAGCTTGATATCATTCCCCTCGACCAAACCATCAATTCGATCAAACTTTGCGTACAGATTATACCCATTAACAACTTTTGTCCCGCTGGCGGTGTACGCATAATAAAAAAAACCACTCGCAATAGCTAAAACAACAGCTCCTGTAATGGCTTCGACAACATTAGCACGCATTTATTTATATTTCCTTATTCTAAATGACTTCTTAGCATCCAAGCAAATTTTCCTAACTCTTGAAGTCGACCGATCATAAGATCTGCCGTTGCATCATCATCCACCGATAAAGCAACTGTCTTGACTTCGTTTGTCCGACGTATAAGTAGTTCTATATCTAATACAAGTCGACGAACCATGTCCATAGATTCTAGTGAACCCTTTTCTTCTTTGATGGCACTAATTGCCATGAATTCTGTATAACTTGCAGGACAATAAAAACCTAAGGCGCGAATTCGCTCGGCTATTTCGTCACCAGCCGCATCTAAACTTTCGTAAATCTCTTGGAAAAATTCATGCAGATATTTAAAATGGATACCGGTGATATTCCAATGATAATTTCTGGTTTTTAGCGATAAAATGAAGGTATCAGCCAACACACGTAATGCTGCATCAACAACAACTTTACGACCCTTTTTATCAATTCCAATATCAATAATCATTCCTGACACTCCATCTTTATTATCTTCACTATATTCTAGAATTTCCCAATAAACCGTTAACGATAAAATTTTATGAATTTTACCATATCTTAAATTTCCAATGGTTAACATGACTATATCTTCAGAAAAGACAATAGTTTTTTAGTAGGCAGAAGCAACCATGAGCAATCCAAGACCTTTTATGATTTGCATCCTTCTTGGTAGTATCATAATAACTCAAACGGCTTGTAATCCTTTTATGGTCTTTCGCCCTAACTCTGAAGATCTCGTCAAAAATGGATGGGCTGATCAACCCTCTAAACAAAAAGACCCTCCCCCACTTTATTGCTATAACACCTTAGGACATAAAGTCTGTCATTCAGCTCCCCTCGACGATCAAAGTCGCCTTCAAAATTATTACGGTCCTCGCCCTTATTAGGCAAAACACTCAGGAAGTCAACCTCAATCTAATGTTGATCTCCTGGATGGACTGTGGGAGGTATCTCCCCATAGTCTGCTATGATATGAAGATCAATTGCAATTTTAGGAGGAAAAAGATCGGGCAAGAATGTCACTTTCTTTAACCACGGGGCTTTGACCAAAGTATTATCAGAAAGTTTCATTATGACCTGTGAGCCTGAGCTTAAAATATACTGATTATGCACATGCTCGATATTACTGATTTTTTTGAAATTCTCCTTAAACGTGCTTTCTAAACTGTCATACATAACCTTGAGAGGAGCCGTCATCATTACTTTTTTTTCAGGATGGAGGCGTAACATTGACTGAGCTGCAAATTTATGAAGAGGCAAAGATAATCTGGGCTTCGCTTCAAATGGACCAATTGTTGTAACTTTCTTTAAAATTTCCACAATACCGAAGTCTTGAAATGCCTCTATTGTTTCTGCATTTTGGATGATCTCTTTACTAAGATCCCGTAGCGGGGTCTTGAATATTCCCATATGAGTGACAATAGGAATACCAGGAGAAGTGGTAACAGTCATACAGATTTCAATTCGGGCCATTTTCTCCCAGGTATCATAAATGTCTTCTTCTTTCGCAGAGATGGCATAAGCAATCCAAACATCACCCTCCCCCTTCTTGAAGGCATCAATTGCATTTTGGAATCCCTTTGTTGCCTGGAGATAATCTCCTTGAATTTGTTGATTTTTGCCGTAATTGATCCCGATACGGAGCATTGCTTTTTTATAGTTCTCCCAAAATCCCACATTATCATCCGTCAATTTTTCCATAACAAAGTTAAGAGCATGATTTTTGTCTGATTGTTCGCTGGGACTAGATCCTCCGTCCGACGCATTTAATGAATTGCCAATCACCATCAAAGCTAATACGAACCAATAAATAATTTTTTTCATCACTCTTTCCCCCCCTTATTTTCCTGTACACAACTATAGGAGGAAAATCTTAATATTTCATTAAAGCGTAATGAGTTAGGCTAAATGTAATGCAACTGTTGAGCATTAGTCTTTAACCAGTGTCGATGCTGACTGTAATTGGGACAATGCTGAGAAACCACGCTCCAGAAGTCTGGAGAGTGATCCATATGCTTAAGATGAGCTAATTCATGGATAACTACATATTCTATGACTTCCAAGGGCGCCATAACTAAGCGCCATGATAAGGAAATATTACCTGTACTGGAACAACTGCCCCATCGCGACTTTGTATCCCGAATTGATATTTTTTTCGGAAAAAGCTCCATCGCTTTTGAGTGTTTCGTAATAAGGGAGGGTAAAAGCTTTTCAAACTCTTTGCGACACAAATAGCTTAATCGTTGCGCAGGCGATGTGCCGATTGCATCCAAAATAATCACTTTCTGATGATGATCGATCTGATAAAGCTCTCGACTCAAAATTGGTTGCTGCACAATTTCATAGGGCGCTCCTTGAAAAAGAAACTGGCTTTGGATTGAGGATTCAATGACAGAAACTTTTGATAACTGACGCAAAATCCACGCATCAGTTTGTGTAATAAATTGTCGCAGAGCCCGCTCTGATGTGCCCATAGGAACGGTCACAGAAAAACAAGCCGGCGCCCGAAAGGACAAACGCATGCGTTTGGATTGAGGGTACACCTTGATCACAATCGGCCCCGCCTGAGGATGCACAATGCTTGCAGGTAGTGATTTACGTCCCAACATGTCTTATCTCATAATCCTTGGCTTGACCTCGAATCCACGTCATTTGACGCTTGGCATATTGGCGGGTTGCGATTTTAGCAAGTTCAAGAGCTTGATCGAATGTTAACTCACCCTGTAAATAAGCCGACAATTCCTTCACCCCCACAGCTCGCAAGATGGGGGAATCTGACCGAATACCACGCTGCAGGAGAGTACGCACTTCTTCAAGAGCTCCCTGATCTATCATTAAATCAAAGCGCTGATTAATGCGATGATGCAACCAATCTTTATCAGGAATCAGCGCAATCTTTTCAAAAAGATAAGGCAGGGATTGGGGTTTATCTTCTTGCCAATCAACGATTGATCGGCCTGTTGCCATTTTGACTTCATAAGCCCGCGTGAGACGCTGCAAATCATTTTCTTTAAGCCGCCCTTTTATTACCGGATCAAAACTGACAACGTGATGATAAAAATTCGGTTGTTGGGCTAATTGGCGCGCTTGTTGGCGGATTTCTAGGGGGATCATCGGAATAGGCGAGAGGCCATCGACCAATGATTTCAGATACATCCCTGTCCCCCCAACAATAATTGGAAGATGCTGTCGAGATTGAATGGCGTCGATCTGTTGGACAACTTGAGAGATCCACCAGCCGGCAGAGCTAATCTCTTGATCGCCTAAAATCTCATAAAGGTGATGCGGAATGCTCAATTTTTCAGCGGGTGATGGACAAGCTGTAAGCACAGGCAAATGCTGATAAATTTGCATACTATCGGCATTGATAATCTCGCCGCCTAACGCTTCTGCCATTTGAAGAGCTAAGGCAGTTTTACCACTTGCCGTGGGGCCTGTTAAAATGATGACGCGCATTAGGAAGCCCCATCCACGGCATAGCCTTGCGGGATCTCCGCCTTTAAAATGCCGCTGGCCATAACAAAAGCTGCAAACTCATTATAACGCTGCAGAGGGAGGTATCCTATGTCCTGGACCAGCAGGTTAGCAACAGTCATGAATACCATTTTATTTTGCGGTGTGTTTTGCTCAGGGGCTCCCTTTGTATAATAGCTCCAGGCTTGCTCAGGACTATAATGAATAAGATCAACACTTTCTTGCAAGGCTGCCACCAGCTTTTTGGCATCCTCAAGATGAGCACGGTTAGCAACCACAATCACTTGATCATAAGAAGGGATTCCATTTTCTTCATAATAAAAGGTTTTGACGTTGGGGCGATATTGGCGAATATCATCAAGTTCATAAGTGCGATAGGCACTTAATAAAGCATCCACATTTTTAGTCATGAATGCACTCACCATCCCACTTGTAATTGGCACCAGGGTAACATCTGTCAATTTTAACCCAACCTTAGCCAGCATGGTCGCTAAACTAAGATGCGCAAACTCAACAGAGCTTGAGGTATAACCAATCCTTTTTCCCTTAAGGTCAGAAAGAGACGTAATCTCTTCACTGGCAATTAAGCATTCCAACGGTTTATTAATTAAAGTTGCTATCCGAACCAGGGGCATGTCTTGGTTACAGCAGCGAATTAAATGCGCCGATTGCTTCGAAATGGCAAAATCTGCGGCACCAGCCGCCACCTGTCGACTACCCTCTTCTGATCCCCCAGCGGCGATAAGCGTCACTTGCAACCCATGCTTATCAAATATTCCCGCTTGTTGAGCCACCACTAAGGCGGCATGATGGGGGTTCACAAACCAATCGAGATAAATCTTAATAGGTTTTGCCGTCGCAGAGGTGATCAGAAAAAAAAGAGCAATAAGAAGTCTCATGGTTGTTCCGCTTTCCAATAGAGGAGCCAATGCTGAATAGCCATCACCAATCCATTCAATGTCAGTGCTAAGACAACAAAAATTAGAATGCAGGCAAACATCATATCCAGCTGCATGCGTCCATGCCCCAACATAATTAAATAGCCAAGACCATTGGTAGACCCAATCCAGTCCGCTGCTAAAACCGTTACAGGAGCATGAACAGCCGCAATACGGACGCCACTTAACAGATGTGGCATAGCCGAGGGCAAAAAAATGTGAATCCACTGGGCCCGGGGTTTAGCATGGAAAGTACGGGCTAAATCCTTGTAAACTTGTGGACACTGACTTAAGCCCTGAATTAAGCTCGCAGCCATCGGAAAGTAAGCCGACAAGGCAACAACCATAACTTTGGTTCCTCCGCCTGCGCCGATCCAAAGCACAAACAGTGGTAAAAGGACAAACATCGGGATAGCTTGCATGATTAAAAAGAAGGATATAAGTCCATGTTGGGCCTTTTCAGAACGGTGGGTCCAATAACCCGTCACCAAGGCGCCTCCCAAGGCGGCTAAGATTCCGCCCCCAATTTCCAGCATCGTCAGCATGGTATGACGTCCTAGCATTTGCCAATTAGCCATCACATAATGGCCCACATTAACGGGGGATGGCAGGAAATATTCAGGAATCTGTAATCCAAAACTAAGTCCTCCCCATAAACAAGCCAATCCAAGGAATAAATAGAGCAGAATCATTACCAACTCCCCTCTAATTGGTTAACCAGGTCCACAGCGTAACGGCTAACAAATGGATGATTTAAGGCGCGAGGTATGGCTCCATTTATTGGATAATCTAAGTGATAAAGATGAGCGGGCTTGCCTGACATTAAATAAATGCGATCACTGAGACGCATAACTTCTTGAGGGTCATGGGAAACCATAAGAACCGTTTTGCCCTGAAGCGCTGTGACAATTAAAGGATAAAGCTGCTCTCGTGTCAGAGCATCCAATGCCCCAAATGGCTCATCCAGCAAAATCAGATCTGCTTCTTGATAAAGAGTTCGGGCAAGAGCAACCCGCTGACGCATTCCTGTCGATAATTGATGAGGTAAAGAGGCTTCGGTGCCACGCAAGCCCAGCATTACAAGCAACTGCTGCGCCCAATCATAATTAGGTTTTTGCTGCTGCATCAAGGCAGGGATGACCACATTGTCGAGCACTGTTTTCCAAGGAAGTAACTGATCGTTTTGGGTCATCAAAACTGTTCTCAAGGGAGTACGTAAACGCTCCAACCCACTCAAGCACCGCATGAGAGTTGTTTTACCCACGCCGCTACGCCCAACCAACCCTGTCCATCCATGCAAAACAAGGTCAATGCTGGTATCATGAAAGACAGTCTGCTGGCCATAGCGAAACTGTGGAATCTCAAGATGTAATAAATCAAAATTTTGGAGAGTAACTCCTGGGGATTGCATGAGGTGATGCCCCTTATAATTATTGTGCCTCTTTTGAAACTAAACATTTGGATTGAGAAGCAGAGAAAAAGATCTGAAGGTTTAAACTGTGCAAAAGCACATAAAGAATCCCCTCGATATTTTGGATATTCTCTAACACCAAATGGTAATAGTTCCAAAAGAGTCTATTGTTTTCAACACAAAAACTACTACAAGCTTCTGTTAACTTACAACAGAAAAACTAATTCTTCTTCGTAGAAAGAACTTTCCCGCCCCCCGGATTAGGCAGACTTTCAAACCTTTTTCTTAAATCACGTATGTCCTGACGTTGAGGCGTCGTGGATGTTAAAGAGGTATTATTGAGCGCGACTACTTTATTCATCTCGCTAACTACCTTAGGAGTAACAGATAGTGGCGTTACTTTATTAGTGGCACCCACTCCCTTTGGCTTAACGGGCAGCGGTATTACGTTATGAGTCTCCACAGTTATCTTTGAAACAACAGGTGACAATGTTAATTTATTAATTGCCCCAACTTCCTTTGACTTAACGGGCAGCGGTACTACTTTATGAGTCGCGCCAACTACCGTTGGGGTCACAGGCAAAGGTAATTTAGCTGGAACTTTAGGAGAGGAACTGTTGGTGGAAGAGGACACTGGCGCAGTAAATGCCCTTGACCTAGCAGGTGACAACTTAGCATTAGGAGAAGGTCTATTAGAAGGTGGAGAAGACGCCTTAGAAGTAGCAGAGGGTTCCTTATTAAGATAAATGTTTTCAATGGTCTCTGTACACTCTTTTTTCCAATCCCGTCCTACATTGAGTTGCTTAACAAACTCTATTTTTGATGAATGTAGGTTTTGTGCTAAAATTTTAGCTTCTTTGACCTCAGTTCTTCCAAATTTCTTTGTAAAATTAAAGTATTTAAAAATGTCAACAAACTCAATTTTATCGACGCGCTGCAGGCAATAGATAAGATAATCATATAAACCTTGGCGCTGTTCCACAGGATAAACCTCAACATAAGATTTAAACATATTTAAAAATGGTACCCAGTTATTTTTAGGCATAAACTCACCAAATTTTTTAGGGGACATCAACATCATATAAAGCATGTCATAGCACAAAGGGCTGTTAGCTTGATCCTTTTCATCAAAACTATTGGCCATGGTTTCTACATCAATAAAGGCAATTCGTTGGGTTGAATCATTATAGAACACATTGTCGCCATGCAAATCCCCATGGGATGGAACAGAGACATTAATAAAATCTTGTTTTATTTTCGGCGTTTTTGAACCATTAACACCCGGGAAAAACTGATAATGGAGATGCACTTTACCTAAAGCAGATCCTAAAGCAGCAAAAACCTGATTAATAGCATCCAGGTTATTGCTTTGCACAAGTTTGCTAAGGCTTTCTCCCTCTGCACTTGGTAAAATCATAAAAATCTTACGCTCATCCTTCACTTGATATTCATAAGATGCGGTGGGTAAGATAATATCAATATGTTGCCGCATATACTTTAAATGGGAAGCTTGAGCCAGATAGCGAAGATTGGCTTCTTCGCCATAAGTTCGCCCTTTTGAAACAAGAATCGGCTTTGTACGCAGATACTTAATATAAAAGACTTTTGTCTGTTTTGACTTTACATCCCTGCTTTGCACCCGATAAATTTGACCACTGACAAACCCACCTTCTAATTTTTCGACTTGCTTTACCTCCATATTAGGATCGATTAATTTAAAAAGTGCCTGTACCACTTCTGTTTTAGAAAATTCATTGCTTTTTGTATGAGTTTTCAATATTTGTTTTAAATTTTCTGGTAGATCTGCCGCAAATTTCTGCCTTCCCACTGCCTCTTCAAAAGCCTCACTACGATTGAAGCGAATTTGATTATGTTCCTCTAATGCCCCGCGTACACTTAAATGCGAAATCGCTTGAGCTGGCGAGGTAGGCGCTATGGGGAACAGGTCATCGGCTGCAAATGTGATCTCACTGAGGGTCATTAAACTCATGATTATTTTAATTATTTTATTTTTCGTTTATAAGGCCCTAATATCGTAATTCAAAACAACTTAAATCATATATAGATATTTGTTAAGAAGTTACAATAGACTATATACAAAGAATTTTCGTTCTTTGCCTTACCATAAAGAGCACTAAGTTAAAAATTTTAAATATTTTACGTCGCTTAATAAATAAATTTAGAACTAATTTAAGAAAATTTTCTAAATTGGGATTTGAATTATTATCATGAATTATCCAAGTATTGTCCAAACGATGAAGGTTTGTGTGGTTACCCTTTGGTTAACACCATGCATAATTTCTCCCTCTTTTGCACAGTCAGAGGAATATTTAATGGGGTACGTCGCAGCTGTTATTAACGAAGCCTTCCCCGAAGAAGAGATCAAATACTACATCAAAGATAATCAACTCAATATTATCGTTAGGGGGACGGAACTTGATTCCACAACCCAAGACAAACTTGTAAATCGGTTAAAAGCATCCAGCTATTTCTCCAAAATTAATGTTTCTTCTTCGGAGGATCAAAAAATAACTGATAAGCTCCACAATATTTATGGATCCTCTGCTATTAAAACATCTCCGGCAATCAGCAAATTAGAAATTATTCCCAATGGAGTTATTTATGAAGCTCCCCTCGCCGATCCTAAATGGCCAAAATTTTCAGCTGGCTATCAACGTCATTCCCCCTCTGTTTATGGAAAAAACGTTTTTGACCTTGCGTTTGGGGAAAATCTGGCCTTATTACGCTATCACACCTCTCATTTAACGTATGAAATAGGCATTCAGGCGGGGTTAACCGGATTAATGGATTTCTCACAATCTCCCTCCCGCTTAATTAATTCGGATTACTTTGTCGGCCTGGGGCTATCAATGGTCTATGATAAGAAATGGCAAAATCTGATTCAATTCTCCCACATAAGTTCACATATCGGCGATGAATTCATTATTTCTCGTCCCCGCTATTTAGATAAAAGAATTAATCTAAGTTACGAGGCATTAAAATGGTACACAGCATATAAACTTGGTTCTTTCCGACCTTACATTGGCTTGGGTTACTTAATGGATCAAGACCCTTCATACCTTAAACCGTTCACCATAGAAACTGGCATAGACTATCTTTCCAAAACAAAAATTTTATGGGATAAAGCTCGCTTCATTTTCGGAGTTAATGCCTTTTTCTGGAATGAAACAAAATATAGCCCTCGGGTGAATGTTTCAACAGGTCTTCAACTGGCTAATCCCGTCTGGTCTGGTCGAACGCTTAAATTCCTGGTTAACTATACGAATGGCAATTCTCGCCATGGCCAGTTCTATAAAAAAAGAGAAAAGTATTTGGGCGTGAGTGTTAATATCTCTAGTTAGGATGAAAGGTGTAAAAATACCTTCCTGTACAGAGAATTCTTTATGTAAAGACAGTCAACCGATCGGATTCTATTTTCCCCCTAGCCGAAATAATTAATTTCTGGTAACGGTAGTGCATTAGATCTACAAAGGAAAACCGTATGAGTCCGATTTTTAGCTTTTTAATCCCTGCTCTCTTGGGAATAGGGTTATATTTTTACCCAGCCCCGACAGGGATGGATCCCCAAGGCTGGCATTTATTCGCCATTTTTGTGGCAACCATTTCTGGGTTAATTTTTAAGCCATTACCCATGGGGGCAGTGGCTCTTATTGGATTAGCCGCAACAGTCTTGACAGGGACGTTAAAACTACAGCCCGAAGCTCTTAGCGGCTATGGCGATAGTATTATCTGGCTTGTCCTCTATGTATTTTTTATTGCCCGCGGGTTCATCAAAACAAAACTCGGTATCCGTATTGCCTATAAATTTGTTCAGTGGTTTGGTCGCAGTGCTTTGGGAATGGGATACAGTATTGTTGCAACAGAATTGTTTATTGCGCCTTTCGTTCCAAGCAGCGCTGCCCGCGCCGGCGGTATCATGTATCCTGTGGTGACTGCGATTTCTGAGTCAATGGGCAGCCATCCTTATGATGCATCCCGCCGTAAGATTGGGGCCTATTTGCACAAGATTGCCTATAACGGCAATTTAATTACCAGCGCTATGTTCTTAACCGCTATGGCTGCCAATCCAATGTGTCAATCCTTTGCTGCAAGTCAAGGCGTTCAAATTACCTGGAGTAACTGGGCCGTTGCTGCCGCTGTTCCGGGCTTATTGTCTCTGCTTGTTTTACCTTTATTCTTTTACTTCGCCTTTCCTCCCACCCAAAAGCGTTTTGACCATGCCCCTGATCTCGCCCGGAAAAAGCTAGCAGACATGGGAACAATGAGTGGTCAAGAATGGTTGATGGCGGGCGTCTTTGCTTTGATGCTGGGGCTGTGGATTTTTGGTGAACCTTATGGTATCTCTGCAGCAACAACAGCTCTTTTAGGCCTTTGCTTATTGCTTGTGACCAAAATCCTAACATGGAATGATGTTCTAGAAGAAAAAGAAGCTTGGCACACCTTAATTTGGTTTGCGATTTTAGTCACCATGGCTAAGTATCTTCAAATCTATGGTGTCGTTGCTTGGTTTTCCACCATGGTAAGCACTCTTGTCACGGGAATGGATTGGATGTCAGCCTTTGCGGTGCTGATCCTCATTTATTTCTATAGCCACTATTTCTTCGCCAGCAACACCTCCCATGTCAGCGCCATGTATGCCGCTTTCTTAGCTGTTGCAATTTCAGTGGGCACACCGCCATTGATTGCAGCTTTGGGCTTTGGATTCTGTTCCAGTCTATTTTCAAGCATGACCCACTATGGGGCCAGCTCTTCGGCCATGTTTTTTGGAGCCGGCTATGTGGATATTGGCACATGGTGGCGCCTGGGCTTCATGATCAGTGTGATCAATTTAATTATCTGGTTTGGGGTGGGAAGCATATGGTGGAAGGCTATCGGTCTTTGGTAAACTAGGGGTTTAAAAATTTATAAAGGATTAAGGAGAAGAAATGAAAATACTAACTGTTATACTGCCTTTTGGTCTTATGCCGCTTTTTCTAATGAGTTGTACGCCTCAACAAACACCAACTACTTCCCGAGAGGCCCCTACTGCCAGCAGAGCGGATCTTCCAGAGAAATCCTTACCAAGTGAGCGACTTAAGAGATATGATTATGGACGTCAATCCAGTAATGCAGACTTACTGACAAATCGTACCTATAAGCCAAGCTCTCTCCCTTCTTCCCGTTTCCCTTCTCCAGAGGTCGCCTCTCCTGCAAGAGTGGACCTAGCTAATAAATCATTACCCAGCGAACGAATTGGCTATGGCTATGGTTATGGACGACAAACCGGTAAAGCTGTTTTGGAGCAAATTAACCGCCATAAATAATACCTGCTTTCTCAAAAGACATAAATTGATTTCTTCTTATCGGTTGAAATCAATTTAGGTTTAGTGAACTCCTGTTTGCTTTCCTAATTTTTGCTCAATCAATTGTCTGATTTTAGGGGCTTCATTGCGCCCTACCTCCAACCCCCGCTGATAAACAACTTCATTCATGCCATTATCAAATGTGCCCATCATGGGTAAGGAAACTTTCAACACATAATCTGCATTGACCAAGGCCAAACGGGATTGATGACGCAAACTAATCTGCAAACAGCGTCGCAAGATTCCAAGAGCATGACTGGGAGCAGTGTCAGGTAAGCCTGCATCCAATTCAATAGCAATAATAAATTTAGCCCCCATTCGATGCGCGATTTCTGCCGGGGCATTATTAGAGACGCCACCATCTACGAAGAATTGCCCTTGCACCTCTACTGGCGTAAAAATACCGGGGAAAGCTGAGGATGCTTTAACAGCAGGAATCAATTTTCCTCTGCCTAAAGCTGTCATATCCCCAAATTGAAGGTTCGTTGCAACGGCAACAAAAGGAATTTTAAGCTCTTCAAAGTACCGAGCCTTTAAGGCTTCAGTGAGGAAAGACTGCAACCCATTGCCATCACTAATCCCAAAGGGTAGAAAGTTCAATGAAATATTGACAAGGTTTTCCCTTACCTGCGGTAATAGGAGGGCCTTAACCTGGTTAATATCGAGAGAATCAGCATATAAGGCCCCCACAATCGAACCCGCACTACATCCCACAATCAAATCAGGATAGATCCCCTCCTTCATGAGTTCTTCCATAATCCCGACATGGGCCAAGCCTTTTGCGCCGCCGCCGCCCAGTACAAACGCAATATCTATATCCTGATAGATAGGCAGTTGGGGATCATAGGGATGAGGAGAATCTGCAAATTTCAGTTGAGTACACGCTGTTAATGCCAAAGATAGCAGGGTAACAAGCAGTCTATTTCTTCGCAACATATAACTATATCAAATCGATAAATTTTTAATTAATTTAATCCGAAAATTGCGTTGCTTACAAGGAATATGTTTGGAAGATGGTGGGTCCAGAAGGATTCGAACCTTCGACACCCTGATTAAAAGTCAGGTGCTCTACCAACTGAGCTATGGACCCCCAAAAGATATACCTAATTTATTACAGATTTTCCCGCCCCTTTGCAACAGTTTTCTGATTTTTTTTATACTCTGGCAGAAAATTTAAAAAAAAACTACACTAAGCCTTTGTTTTTAATAAACTATAAAAAGCTAATTTAAATTACCCTTCTTCTATAATCACCTTTCTCAGTTTTTTTCGTTGGCTTTGCATGGCTTTTACTTGCAATCGTTTCTCTTTTGAAGCCCGGGATGGCGCTGTTGCAACCCGATGAACTGGTTTGTAAAGGGCATTTTTAATGAGCTGGATAAGCCGTTTTTTTGCTTCTTGGCGATTTTGATCCTGACTGCGAAACTTCTGGACCGTGATAATCAAAATACCGTCTTTGGTAAGACGCGGGCGCGCACTATAAAGTAAGCGCTGACGAACGTCTGCCGGCAAAGAAGGAGAGTTTAAAACATCAAAACGCAGTTGGACGGCCGTTGAAACCTTATTCACGTTTTGTCCTCCTGGCCCACTGGCACGGACAAATGTTTCACTTAGTTCCCAATCTTGCAAACAGAGCGTATCGGTAATCCATAACATGCAGATATCTCCGTGATATTGGTAAGCATTTAATAAGGCAGTGAATACAAATCCATACCAATTAAGTTAATAAACTGTCATCTCTAAAGGTGCTATTAAATACTAGAAAGCGTATTATTAATAATAACTTACTATATCTACATAAATTAAAAGCTTACAGACAATTTCTCGCTTTTGTCCTTTAACCGTTAAGATTTATAGTGGTTGCGGCTTTTAAAAACTCCACTAATCCAAAAAAACTTGATTATGAGGTGAGTTCTACGATTCTGGAGAACTGGAGCGCAGAGAAGAGTCAGGAATCACCTAATAAGCAAGTTTTTTAACAGGAAAGGCCGGCCGCATAGCCCGACGACCAAGCCCATTGAAAATTATAACCTCCCAACCAGCCGGTGACATCGACAACTTCCCCAATAAAAAATAAACCGGGCACATTTTTGACCATCATGGTTTTTGATGATAGATAATCAGTATCCACCCCACCGATTGTGACTTCTGCTTTTTGATACCCCTCGCTGCCTTGAATTGTTACAGGAAAATTATGCAGCCTGTCAGCAATAGCTAAAAGGCTGCTCTTCTTAACTTCTGTCATCGGTCTGTGCCAGAAAGAATCATCGACCATGAAATCCACTAACCGATCACTCAGATACTGCTTTAAGAAATTGCACAAAGTTTTTTTAGAATCTTTATTTTGACTGATGAGCTGCGATAAATCGAGAGATGGCAATAGATTAATTGAAAGTTTTTCTCCAGAAAAAGCAGGAAGATAAGAGGATATTTGCAAGATGGCTGGCCCACTTAACCCGCGATGTGTGAAAAGAATATTTTCAGAGAATTTAGTATTACCATAAGAAACAATAGAAGCATTGGAAATGCCGCTGATAGCTCTGAATTGCTGTAAATCATCAGCACCTACAGTTAATGAAACTAAAGCTGGGCGAGTGGCTCGGAGAGAAACACCAAATTTTTTGGCAATTCGATAACCAAAATCACTAGCACCAATTTGGGGAATTGATAAGCCACCGGTCGCTATAATGACAGACTGTGCTATAAAAGTTCCCTTATCGGATACAACAGAAAATTGATCTGATTTGCCTATATCATTCACGCGACATGATAATAGAATTTTCACCTGAGCTTTAGCACATTCATCCAGCAACATTTGAATAATCTGCTTAGAAGACCCATCACAAAAAAGCTGCCCTAGCGTCTTTTCATGATACTGAATGCCATGATCCTGAACCATTTTGATAAAATCGCGCTGCGTGAATCCCGCTAAAGCTGATTTAACAAAGTGAGGATTAGAACATAAATAGTTTGCAGGGCCGGCACCCAGATTAGTGAAATTACAACGCCCCCCACCGGAAATGCGAATTTTTTCCCCAATCTTGGCCGTATGTTCAATAAGAAGGATACGCCGACCGCGGCGGCCTGCCTGCAGAGCTGCCATTAAGCCGGCAGCACCGCCGCCAATGACAACCACATCATAATCTTGCATCATCAATTTGTTTTTGCTGTTTTTTAAAGAGTGTACAAGGAATTCAACCAAAAAGCACGTCTTTGCTTCTAACGATGGACCTGTTTTTAACTATGATTCTTTGAACAGTTGAGTTAACATGGATTAATTAACAATGGCATCAAATTCTATCTATGGTAGCAAAGACAATGACAGCGCAAAAACACGAAGAAATCCTTGACTCAATTGCAGAAAATGGTGAGGGATATAATGCCGATTCCATTAAAATTTTGAAAGGGCTCGATGCTGTTCGCAAGCGTCCGGGCATGTATATTGGTGATACAGACGATGGCACGGGTTTGCATCACATGGTCTATGAAGTGGTCGACAATGCCATTGACGAAACTCTTGCAGGGCACTGTGATCGCATTGATGTCATTATTAATCAAGATAACTCTGTGACTGTCCGCGACAACGGTCGTGGCATTCCAGTCGATATTCACCCCGAAATGGGGGTTTCTGCCGCTGAAGTTATCATGACTCAACTGCACGCGGGTGGAAAGTTTGACCAAAATTCTTACAAAGTCTCAGGCGGATTACACGGCGTTGGTGTGTCTGTTGTTAATGCCTTGTCAGAGGTTTTAGAACTAACAGTTTGGCGTAAGGGAGAAAAGCATTTTATGCGATTTAAGCACGGTGTGGCCGAGGCTCCGCTGACTGTTGTGGACAAAGGAGAGGCTAGTGGAACAGAAGTTCGATTTTTACCATCCAAAGAAACATTTGCTATTACCGAATTTGATCGCGCAACGATTGAACATCGACTCCGAGAATTAGCGTTTCTCAATTCTGGCGTAAATATTATTTTGCGTGATGAACGTGGTGACGAACCTTATGAAATTCAACTTCATTATGAAGGTGGGATTGAAGAATTTGTCAATTATCTCAAAAGAGGCAAAACTTCTTTACAGAATAAAACCGTTGTCGCCACTGGCACAAAGGACAGAGTGACTGTTGAAATTGCCTTGGAATGGACAGACAGTTATCACGAAACCATGCTTTGTTTTACCAACAATATCCCCCAACGGGATGGAGGAACTCACTTAGCCGGATTCCGCGCAGCTTTAACCCGGACGGTTAGCAATTATATGGCTAGCACACCGATGGGGAAAAAAGATAAAACGGCAGTCAGCGGTGAAGATGCGCGAGAAGGATTGATTTGCGTCCTTTCTATTAAAGTCCCAGATCCAAAATTCTCCTCCCAAACAAAAGATAAATTGGTTTCTTCCGAAGTTCGCCCAGCGGTTGAAAATATTGTTTCTGAAGCCTTAGACCAATGGTTTGAAGAAAATCCCGCTGATGCTAAACACATTGTTGGTAAAGTTATTGAAGCAGCTGCCGCCCGTGAAGCCGCCCGTCGTGCTCGTGAATTGACTCGACGCAAGGGCGCCTTAGACCTTGCCTCCCTTCCCGGTAAATTGGCTGACTGCCAAGAACGGGACCCATCGAAGAGTGAAATCTTTATTGTTGAGGGAGATTCCGCCGGTGGATCAGCGAAACAAGGACGAAACCGTCACTTCCAAGCTATTTTACCGTTAAAAGGTAAGATTTTGAATGTGGAACGGGCTCGCTTTGATAAGATGCTGGGGTCGGTTGAAATCGGGACCTTAATCACCGCTTTAGGTACTGGAATTGGCGCTGAAGAATTTAACCCGGATAAATTACGGTACCACAAAATCATTATTATGACTGACGCGGACGTCGACGGCAGCCATATTCGCACTTTACTGTTAACCTTCTTCTATCGTCAGATGCGACCCTTAATTGATCGTGGCTATCTTTACATCGCTCAGCCCCCTCTTTATAAGGTAAAGCGTGGTCAGTCAGAAGTTTATCTGAAGGATGAGCGAGCTATGGAAAACTACCTTCTCGATGCGGCTTGCAATGAATCCAGCTTTACACCAGCAAATGGCGCTCCTATTTCAGGCGTTGCTCTTAGAACTCTTTCAGAATTAATTATGAAAGCTCACCACAGCGTCATAGGATTAACACGGCGGATCACCAATCCGCTCCTGATCGAACAAACTTTGTTTGCAGGATTATTTGAAAATCCTACTATGGACTTAGAAATTATCGTTAATAAACTGGATCAAGCTTCGGCGGCCTTACAAGTAGCAGGCAAACCCGTCTATCGTCAAAAATGGTCGGCCATACGAGAAGGTCAAGACATGGTCTTTACTCACACTGTTGCTGGCGTTTCAGAGAGCTGGCGTTTTGATGAAAACGCTCTGCGGGCCCCAGAAATCAGATCTCTTTTAAATTTAAAGGCTGAGCTCGTAGACTTTTTCCAAAATCCAGGCCATTTTAGTGTCAAAGAAAACCATACCCCCATTGTCGGGCCAACCAGTTTAGGCAATGCTCTTCTAGAACAAGGTCGCAAAGGAATCACCATGAGCCGATTTAAAGGGCTTGGTGAAATGAATGCGGAACAATTGTGGGAAACGACGCTAGACCCCGAAGCTAGAACATTATTACAAGTTAAACTGGATCATATGGAAGAGGCCGAAGAAATCTTCTCAACGTTGATGGGAGACGTTGTCGAACCTCGCCGTGAATTCATTCAAGCAAATGCCTTGAAAGTCGTCAATTTAGATGCTTAAGGTATAACTGTTTAGCTCATCCATCTTGAAAACGAACCAGGTTTAAGGTCTCTTCACCCGCCTCATTCCGGACTTGATCCGGAATCCATTCCTGCATCTTAATGGCAAGAAGGTTTAAGCCAATATAGCTGTGATAAAATCATTCCTGTCCATAAAAGCTAGGCATAGTTTCCGGCTCGCTCTGCGCTTGCCCGGAAAGAGGAGACTTTTTTGGGTTTGTGCTTGTCGCAAACGCGCTAAATTTATAATCTCCTCACCGTCCTCATCCCAGGCTTGACCTGGGGTCTCAAGCGCACCTCAGTCCCCTCTTGTCATCGCGAGTTCCAGGCTCTTCGGCCGGGAATAGAGGAAAGGACGAAGTTCGGCCGGGAAAGAAGACTCTTTTTCCGGGCAACCGAAGGGCGACCCGGAATCTCGAGATCACCTGAGTCCCCTCTTACCACATCAAGTTCCCGGCTCTGCGGTCGGAAAAAAGGGAGGCTTGTAAGGGGTTTAATCACTCTTCCTCATTCCGGCCTTGAACCGCAATCTATTCCTATGTCGTGAGGATATCGCGATTCAGGAAGGTAGAGCTATGATAAAGTCATATTTGTCTGGAAAATATAAGTATGGTTTCTAGGTCGCGCTTACGCTTGCCTGGAAAGAGGCGCTTTTGGTGAAGAATATCCTTTTCCCGGCCGCAGAGCCGGGAAAGGAAAACTCCAAGCTTTTATAGCAAGCACAGAAATTTCTTCAACTGCGGCATGCGCTGAATCTGGCGAACAGCAAAAGTTAGCATACCCAAGTCAGGTCGATTGGTTGCGCGGAGCGGCGTCAGAACAGATTTTGCTTGACGAATATAGGCCTGCTGATTATCAATCCACTCATCTATATTATTGACATACCCCGAATTAATCACTTGTTGCGTCAACGCCATAATCGTTTGTCCAACATCATCAATTAATCCAAGTTGTGCACTTTGTTGCCAATCACTGCCAGCATCAAAATCAATGGCCTGGTCTTGTAACCAGTCAAGCCCAAACAAAGAACGCACAGCAAAATAGATACGTCCTGCATCCGTCAAGCTATAATGTTCTAATTGTAACGCCGCCACATCCATGAGTGATCCGAGGAATGGGATAAGCCCCAATTTTTCAGCGACAGATTGCGGTATGTTTTGAGCTAAATAAGTGACAATAGTTTCAGCCAATTTCTGTTGATCGGCGGTCGCTATTAAACTTGGCAAATGCCCCATAATTTCGTTAATTTGAGGCGCATTATTATAACCAGCTCCAAGAATCCGCATGACGGCCGTCTTGAGAACAAAAGAAATTCTCTCATATGCTTTATTCTGTAAGTCAGCACGCATCAAGCTATCAATCTGATCAATATCATCCCACCATTTATTGAGTTCTAGAGTTTCTGCCGCGATAAAGAAAGCATGAACAACCTCCGGAACAGAACAATTGGTAGCTTGCGACATTTCATAGACGAACGTTGGGCCTACCCGGTTAACCAAGGTGTTTGCCAAAACTGTGGCAATAATTTCTCGGCGCAATGGATGTTCAAGTATATCCTGTTTAAACTTTTCTTGCATCAAGGCGGGGAAATACTGAATCAGATGATGGTGATAGAATGGTAGCTCAGCTAAGTCAGAATCCATAATTTTGTTGTAGAGCGAAATTTTTGAATAAGCTAACAACACAGCCAATTCTGGACGCGTCAACCCCTGCCCTTTAGAGCGTCGTCGCTCAAAAACTTCATCATCCGGCAAGAATTCAATACTACGATTAAGATGAATTTCACTTTCAAGCACCTTGATCAAATTCTGATAATTTGTCAAGCCATCCTTCCCGGTAAGCTGCATAACAGACAGAATTTTAGTTTGTTGATAATTGTCCCGGAGCACAAGCTCGGCAACATTATCTGTCATCTCTACCAACAGTTTATTTCGAGCCTCTCGGTCTATTTTTTGCTTCATCGATGAGAATAAAACTTTGATATTAACTTCGTGATCCGAACAATCTACACCAGCCGAGTTATCAATAGCATCAGTATTGATACGCCCTCCTTTTAAAGCAAATTCAATACGCGCTAACTGGGTCATCCCTAGATTTGCCCCTTCGCCAATAACTTTAGCCCGCAGCTGGCGACCATCGATCCGTAAGGCTGCATTGATGTTGTCTCCAACGTCAGCATTAGATTCATTTTGACTTTTGATATAGGTTCCAATGCCCCCAAACCATAACAAATCAACGGGCGCCTGGAGAATGGCTCGAATAACATCATCCGGGCTATGCGTTGTGGCAGGCAACCCTAGCAAAGCTAACGCCTCATCACTTAACTGAATTGACTTTAAGGTTCGTGGGTAAACCCCACCACCTTTAGAAATTAAATTCTTATCATAATCATCCCAAGATGATCGGGGCAAATTGAATAGACGATGGCGTTCGCCATAAGAAATTTCTGCATCTGGATTGGGATCAATAAAAATATGACGATGATCAAAAGCTGCCACGAGCCGAGTTTTATTAGATCGCAACAACCCGTTACCGAACACATCCCCCGACATATCGCCCACACCCGCCGCAATAAATGGCTGTGATTGAACATCAATCCCCATTTCGCGGAAATGACGCTTAACGGATTCCCATGCCCCGCGTGAGGTAATAGCCATTTTCTTATGATCATACCCCGCTGAACCGCCCGAGGCAAAAGCATCATCAAGCCAAAAGCCATACTCAAGCGAAAGAGCATTCGCTATATCGGAAAATGTCGCTGTTCCCTTATCAGCCGCAACAACCAAATAAGGATCATCGTCATCATAACGCACGACCTGGGATGGGGGCACCACCTCTCCATTGATGAGATTATCGGTAATATCGAGCAAGCCACGAATCATGGTTTGATAACACCGAACAACTTCTTCCATCAATTCCGTTCGATCAGTAAAGTCATTGTGACGCTTAACCACAAAGCCCCCCTTTGATCCTAACGGCACAATCACCGAGTTCTTAACCATCTGAGCCTTCATGAGTCCCAAGATCTCAGAACGGTAATCTTCAAATCGGTCAGACCAACGCAAACCACCCCGTGCCACCTTTCCTCCTCTGAGGTGGATGGCTTCCATTGTTGAGGAATAAACAAAAATCTCAAACATAGGACGGGGTTGAGGCAAATCTTGCAATTTGAAAGAATCAAACTTGAAAGACAAGTAATCCTTATCACTCTGATCACCCGTCAACTGATAGTAATTTGTGCGGACCGTCGACTGGATCGCGTTCAAAATACGCCGTAGGATACGATCATGGTCCAATCGAGACACATTTTGCAGCAGTCCTAAGATTTTATCCTCAATGGCATCCGTCGATACTGGATGCTTTATAACAGGATTGAACTTTTGTTCAAACAACTCGGCAAAACTAGTGCAAATTTCTGGATAGGTTGCGAGTGTTTGTTCAACATAAGATTGAGAATATGGCAATTTCGCCTGCAGCAAAAATTTAACATAGGCTCGGATCATATTGGTTTGCTTAACTGTTAAACCTGCTTGTAAAATCAGTTGGTTAAAACCATCATTTTCAATTCGACCAGCATAAACCAAGTGGAAGGCTGGACGCAAATAAACTTCATGGGCCTGCCAATTCATAGAATCATCAATCTCTACATCAAAATCATGAATGTGATAGTCAACACCGCAGCGATCAATCGTATAGGTCGTTTCTGAAAGAACTTTTAAGCCAAAATGATTTAACAGGGGCAATAAGGAGGATAAAGATAAAGCTTGTCCTTTGAAATAGATTTTTACCCGAACAGCTCCATCGTTGTGACTGTAAATATTAATATCTATCGGGTAGTCATCGGACAGCTTTTCTATATAAACAATGTCATCATAAACTTCTTCAGGGGCAAAAGCTTCTTGATAAGAGGCTTGAAAACTCCCCCGATAGGGGGCCAAAAAACCGGATGTATTGCTAATAGTCGTTTTCTGATCGAGGAATAATTCTAAGCGGTCAAACCATCCCAGCGAAGCTTCATCTAAAAGAACTTGTAAATCGATCCCATTTATAGCAACTGTTACAGGTTCAGCAAATTCAACCACATAGATAACTCGAGCAAAGGGCAAATCCCCAACCTGAGCCACACTGGAACCAATTTTTCCCTTAAATTGTTGAGAAATCAACTGCCCCAATCGTTCTTTCAATGTATAGCTATACCGTTCACGTGTCATAAAGACCATCACCGTTACATAACGCCCATACACATCAGGACGAGAGAACACAGAAAGCCCAGCATGATCCCGTAATTCCAAAACATTATCACAAATATTAAAAAGCTGTTCGGTCGAATGATAGAACATTTCATCCCGCGGAATACTATCCAGGATCGATAATAAAGATTTCCCATCATACCAGGTAGGATTCAAATTAAATTGATTGAAGACAATTTCAACTTTACGGCGTAAATAGGGAACCTCAAAGGCCCGAATATTAAAAATTTCTTTAGTAAAGACACCAATAAGCTGGTAAACCCCTTTGATTTTTCCAGTTTCGTCCCAATCCATAATTTCAATCGAATCAATGCGCGATGGACGATGGATGGGAGAGCGTTGATTCGTTTTTACCACACTCATGAGCTGGGAAATCCCGGCTTCCTTAGTGGTCAAATCTGGAACAACTTTTGCCCGGCTAAGGCTGGGCACCATATCATCTAATTGGGAAAAATCTTCATATAAAAACAAGCCTTTGCGACTCTTAACATTTTCCTCTAGACAGTAAAACTCTACGTTAGCAGCCTGATTTTTAGTATCAAAATATCGCGCTCCTAAGGGGACAAAATAGCGTTCGCTTAACCAACCCAAAAACTCTTTCATCTCCTCGCCCTCATCGGCCCGGTATTTGCCCACAATAGCCATGGGCAACTTTTCTCGAAGTTGAGCGATATCTTGTAGAATGGCAGGAATATCATCCACAGTCAGGCAAATCTTTTTCAGCAATTCATCCAATTCCTGGCTAAACTGCTCAAGACTTCTAGCGGTGAACCGATTCTTTGCTTGAACAAAAATAACAGATTCAAAGCTTAAGCCAGCACCATTGCCCGGCTTATGGATATCTTCATAAATTTTCTCAATTGATCCCGTGGCATCCCGTTCAACAGCAATCACAGGATGAATAAGGAGTTGCGGCTTTAAATTCCATTTTTGGAAAAATGTCAAAAGGCTTTCAATTAAATAAGGGCGATCAATATTGATCAAGGTCAAAAAAATGCGTTCTGTGCGATGTAAAGAAAGTTTGCCGACTTTAATTTCTTTAAAAGAAGCCGTGCGATCATACTGCTTAAAATGGTCCCAAACTGAACTGATAAAGCAGCCGAGATCTTCCTCAGTTAACTTTTCAATATAGCCCACCGGAAATCGTTCCATGAATAGGCGAATAAACGCTTTATAGTCCGGCTGATTAGGACCAGCTAATTGCTCACACTGATGATCTGTAATCTGATTTCTAGCTTTATTAAACATGTTATCATCCCTCATTTTTACCAGCATAAATGCCCCTCTATGGTAACAATTAGGCCTACTGTAACAGATATTTGTTAACGAATGAACAAGGATATTGAAGGATATTTTAGGAAGTTTTTTTTTGGAGCGGGCGAAGGGATTCGAACCCTCGACACCAACCTTGGCAAGGTTGTACTCTACCCCTGAGCTACGCCCGCTTTTTGGGGAAAAGTTCTTTCAAACTATGTGTATTCTTTATTGCCCATCCGTAGAAAATTTGCAACATATTTTTTCAATATTTTTTTGCAACGGATCCTATCACCATAAATATCAAAGAGATAACAACAATCACGGGTCCGGTGGGGAGATCAAAACAAAAGGATGCCAAAGCCCCCACTATAAAGGACAGTACCGCAACTAAACTGCTTATCACCACCATCCCTTCAGGAGAGCGTGCAAAGTAAGATGCTGTGGCAGCCGGAAAAATCATCAAGGCTGGCAACAACAGAGCCCCTGTAATTTTCAATCCCACAGCCGTGACCAAGGCAATTGTCGTCAAAAAAATCATTTGTATAGGGTAAATAGGGATGTTATTAGTTGCAGCTAAGTCTTCATCCATTGTAATGAGCACCACCGATCGCCAAATCTTCAAAAACAGCAAAGGTGTCCCGATCGCTACAGCAAAAACCCAAAATACATCAGCCCATGTAACACTTAAAATCTCGCCAAACAGAACAGCCTCTGGGTTAAGACGCACAGCCGGATAAAGCGCCATCAAACATAATCCCAAGGCCAACCCACCGTAAGACACTCCCCCCAGCCATGTATCTAACGGTAAGCGAGAGTTATCTCGATGGCGCGACAAGATAAATGCAGCAAGCAAAGCAATACCCGCAACGGCAACTTGTGGATGGATATGAAGGATAAGTCCCCCCACAACCCCCAATATTGCCGCATGTCCCATCGCATCACTGAAAAAAGACATCCGGCGCCAGAGCATAAAACACCCAAGAATTCCCAAAGGAATTGCAAGACCTATTCCTGCCGCTAAGGCACGCTGCACAAATTCTTGTTGTAATAATTCAATCATGATCATGGCCTTGGGTACAGGGTATATCATGATGATGCGTGTGATGATGCGTATAAATGGCGAGCGAGGCTGCTTCTGCCCTTGTCCCAAATAATTGAGCATAGGAGGGATGACTTTGGACATCCGAGGGACTACCCGAACAACAAACATGCTGATTAAGGCAAATGACGTTATCGCTCGCTGCCATAACCAAATGCAAATCATGCGAAACCAAAACAATGCCGCAGCCAATCTGATCACGCAAGCGGGCTATCAGTTGGTAAAGATCAGCTTGCCCCATAATATCGACTCCTTGCGCTGGCTCATCCAAGACCAACAAATCCGGATCTTGCATTAAAGCTCGCACTAAGAGGATTCGCTGCGTTTCACCGCCCGACAACTCACGCATCCAACGCTGCTTTAAATGACAGGCGCCAACATCATGAAGAACCCGATTAATTTTTTCCGCCAAAATTTTGTTGCCGAGAGGAGACGCTAATTGTAAAAATCGCTCAACCGTAACAGGAAGCAATGGATTCAATTTCAACTTTTGGGGAACATAGCCTACTCGCACTTTAGCCAAATGATGGATCTTGCCTGAACTCGGTTTTGCTAGCCCCAGCATCAACTTTAAGAGAGTCGTTTTCCCTGCCCCATTTGGACCAATAATGGTGGTGATCTTACCTTTTGAGATGGTCAAATTAATATCACTTAGAATGGGGGCACCTGATGTCATCGTATAACTGACATCTATAAATTTAATTAGATCCACAACTTAGACCTTTTCTTCGTGCGCATAAACCCCCCATATGGCTTTTTTACGAATCCATCCAGAATAATTATTTGCCTCTACCTGACACCATTCTTTTTCACATTTTTTGACCTTAAGAATAATGCCAGGGTCTAAATATGCAACAATACGAGCGTCTTTTTTTGGCTTCATGCGCAGTTTACGTTGATGATCCGTGACCAAAGCCGTTCTTTTACCCGACAACAGACTTTTATGAACCCAACTCTTTGCCCCTTCGGAATCCCTGATTTGTCGCCAGGTATCAAATTCAGCTATGATTTCCACCGGTAATCCCTGGCGAGTATAGGTCCATTCAATGGGATAACTTTTCCCAGGCCCGACGTGAACATTAACTTTGTTAGACCGAATAGAGGCAAAACGAGGCAAGGGTAGTTTTTCAGCGTTCGCAAGCACCAATGACGGCAATAGAAAAATAAATAAAATGACAAAGCTGCGTCCAATTCTAATCATCGAATGCCTAGCCCTTTAATCCTGTTGATCCAAATCTGTTACTGCCACGAATAGTTTCTTCAAGACCACTCACGATATTCCAATCCACACGCTCATGCCGAGCAATAACCATTTGCGCAAATCGTAATCCCCGTGTCACTGTGAACGGTTCAGTTCCCAAATTGGTCATAATACCCATAATTTCGCCTCTATAATCGGCATCAATGGTTCCTGGCGCATTCAATACAACGACGCCGTTTTTTAAAGACAATCCAGATCGAGATCGAACTTGGGCTTCAAACCCAATCGGCAAGGCAATTGCAATTCCAGAAGGAACCAATTTAATATCGCCAGGGTTTAGAATAATATCCTCTGTTATTGCGGCATATAGATCAAGGCCGGCACTGTAGGCTGTACCATAGCAAGGCAACGGCAAATCTTTACCATGAGGAAGCTGTTGAATATCAACCAATAAAGCGTCAGAAGAAGTATATTTTTGAGTGTTTATCGTCATTCATCGTTTATTTTTTAAAGGCACTATGAATACAGGATACACCACCCAAGAAATTTTTCCAATGTACGTCAACAAATCCTGAGCTTTTTAATAAGGTAGCAAACTGTTCTTGCTCAGGAAAACGACGAATACTCTCAACTAAGTATTGATAGGAGGCACGATCCTTAGCCACGAGATCGCCCAACCACGGCAATACCTCAAAGGAATAACGATCATAGATTTTTTCCAGGAGAGGGAGCTGGACTTTACTAAATTCCAAACACACAAAACGCCCCCCTGGCTTTAGAATACGATAAGCCTCGGTCAACGCTTGAGTCAGATGAGTCACATTTCGCATCCCAAAAGAAATTGTATAAATATCATAACTATTATCGGGGAATGGTAATTGTTCAGCATTACCGCAGGTCCAGTCAAGATTATGAATTAACCCGCGATCCAAAGCGCGTTCCCGCCCCACATGCACCATACTAGGCGTCAGATCACAGACAGTGACAGCAGGATTAAGGTGAGGATATGATTCTAAAATCTTAAAGGCGATATCCCCTGTCCCTCCCGCTACATCCAAAATCCGGTCATGCAGTTTGATGGGCAAATTGCTAATAAAGCTAGACTTCCAATATCGATGGATTCCTAAGCTCATCAAGTCATTCATTATGTCATACTTGGATGCTACACTGGTGAAGACCTCTTTCACCCGTCGAGTACGCTCTTCAGGGCTTGTAGATTGGAAACCAAAAAAATTTTGGATCATGATCGCCTCTCATATATAAAAACATCCCCGTTCCCTTTGGCCCAGCCTTAAGATAGGAACACTATGCCATCCGTTTCCTAAAGACGCAATATATACCTATTATAGTGCTCTTTGACAGGGGATGTTTTCATCAGAATTCTCTCCTCTTAACTAAATTTTAACTTTCATGAGTCATATATTTATTAAAACCATGAAGGAGGCCACTCAATGCAGAATAGAATTTTAAAGTCGATAATGATCTTGTCATTATGTCTATCTTATTCTCAAGCAGAAGAAGAAACAGGGTTCATGGCAAAGATAAAATTATTTTTTGGCGCAATACCACCACAGGACGTTGATCGAGGAGAAGGGATCAGTCGAACCTTTACCCCTTCGCCAAAAAAGGTCTCAATAGATAGCCAACATAATGCAGCAAGTGAATTATTCTCTGATTCCGCCACTCTTGATGGTTACTGGAAGGAAAATACCATGGGTGAACCATCCGATCATGCTCTCACAATGGAGGAACCAGGTAGACTTATGCCCGCGGAAAGAGGATTAGACCAACCAATAGCCCCCACCATTCCTGTGGATCAAACGCCACCATCCGACCCGGTACATGACCTTACGCCGGCTATAGAGATGCCGCTGGAACCAGGGATACTAGAAAGACCCCTGACTCAAACTCAACAACCATCCGCTGCCGAGGACGCCCTTCTCCCTTCTCCAAGCCCTCAGTCGGCCATAGATAACACAACACAATTCCCCACCTTCTCCCCCACTCTTCATCCTGATCAATTAGAGCCGATGATGCCTGACAGTATGGTGGATGAAATGCCTGGTACAATGGAGCACGAAAATCCTGAGCCCCAGCCACAATTATTTACTCAACACTCTCCTCAACATTTCGAAAATATTGATGAGAGTCGATAACTAAACTTATATCGGATTAACTTATTTTTTACTGATCTATGGCATGCTGAGAGTAGGACGAGCTCTTTATAATTGATGAGACAATGCCCCTATTTTTCTTATTCTTGTTCGTGGCAATTGCAGTATCGGCGTGCAGCAATCCAGCCGATGTTTCGGATATGGTTTATACTGTCCCGGAAAAGAATAAAGTTACTAAAACATCGAGATATTACCAGAACATAGAGGTAGAAAAGGTAACTGGCGGATCGGAGACATCTTTTTATACCGACACAAAAATTAGCAATACTCAACTAAAAGAAGCCATTGAGCAATCCCTCCAAGCCGCCAATATGCAATCGACTTCTAGCAATTCTACCTATCATTTAACAGCCGAGATTGCTGATCTCCAGCAGCAATCCTTTGGGGAAAGCCCTAAAACGGAAGTGCATATAAAATTCACGTTACAGAACAAAAAAACGAAAGCCACTGTTTTTGCTGAAACTTATACCAATGACAATTTTGCCACAAACAAAGACGCACTCAGACGCGGTAAAAAAGTAGAAATCGCCACCGAACGGGCTGTTCAAGGCGCAATCCATAAACTTCTGGACCGATTATTAATGTAAGAGTTCTTTCAACGCGCGACTTTGTAAGCACAAAATTTTTGCCAATCTGTTTGGTGTATCAAGGCAAAATTTAGATGGCTTCAGGTCAGTCGTTAAAAGGGAAGAACATCTTTAATGCTCCCGAGAGAGTAAAAGAATCTTAATCTTCTTTTACTCTCCATCAATTAAGCTATCTTTTTTGCCCTTTTTCTACCTTACATTTGGACAATTCCAATTTTTTGAACGCCTACTTTATAGCCTTCATTTGTTATTCTTGTAGCATGCTCTCTTAAATTAACTCGGCTAAAAAATGGAAGAATATCAGCCATCTTACCCGTTTTATTTGTTATAATCCCATAGACTATTTGATAATCTGACGGATTAAATTTTTGAAAGGGAATTAATTGACTCAATAAAATTTGATTATTATAGCAAGTCTCTGTGATTTCTTTGACAAGAGAATCAGTAATAAGTATTTTTCCCAAGACGCTTATTGATAGTTTTATAAACTCTCCAAATATTTTTTGGTCTCGTTCTTCCTGTTCTATGGAATTATCTAATTTACAAGCTTCTGTAAATTTATCACGCAACTCTTCAAACAAGTAATTTTCATAAAATTCATATAAGTGGGTGTCAGTTAAGGAAATAGGCTTTTTTGGAGATATGTATTCTTTAACCTGCTTTTCGGTAAATTCGTTACCTTTTCTTAGGTTGCCTAGTATGTTCTTATCCATGGCCAATAAACCCCCTATCTTGCTGTTCCAATCAGTGTGCTTGGCTGCTTCTATCAGCCATTTATTCTTAATACGCTGAAACTGTAATGCGGTTTTATTCTTTAAAAAGTTAAGTATTTCAGCGCGTCCATACTTATCTTTTGTCCCTAAACGAAAACCATTATCTCTTTTTAAAGTTATTGCGGAAACGGATCCTTGCGCAAACAAATGGCTAAGAACTGAAGAATCAGTCCCATCCTTTATATGAACTAATTGTTTTTCTTTTGTCAGCAGGTCACATACCTCAATGGGAGTTGCATGAGTATGGGTAGAAGGGGCTATACTGTCCGTTGGTCAAACAGTAAAAAAGAACCTTTATTAGAAGTTACACTTGCATTGTAGGGGCCTTCTTTTTGTTTAGGCCCTTTGTCAGGTAGGTTAAGACGCTTATTATCCTCTAAGCAGATTTTCTCTATATAACTATCAATTTCTGCAACATAATCGAGAGCCAACATAAACCACATCCCTTCATGAAGGACATATCTTGCTTTTTGTTGTGCAGTTTCAAATATTATCCCCTTGTACATATTCCATTCACTAATGGTCTCATGAGTATCCTCATCAACGGCAAAAACTTTTTGCGTTTTGAATTTTTTTATAGAAAAATTACTTCCACCAGCTAAATTTCTAAGATAATCAGCGATTTCTTCTAAATTACTATAACGTTTTCTTGTCGAATTAAGTTTATAATGGGCAGGTATATTAGAATCTCGGTTGGTTACATCAACATTCCATGGATGAGAGAGATACCACGTTTCAGAAGTTTCACCTTTTATGGCAGACAAAAGGCATTTTTGTAAATTAGAGATGGTGTCTTTCTCCGTAATAGGGCGAATATTTTTAATCCAGGGAAATTTTCTCTTATAATCTTTTTTTTTGATCATACTCTAAAAGTTCTAGGCAAAGGTCAGGTAAACGATCAATTTCAAGTTTACGACCTACTTGCACATACGCACCATAACTTACCATCCTATAAGTTATTCCATCCTCGCCTTTAGAAACATCAGCGGAAATTGTTTTTACTAAACTATTAGCGTCTACAGCAAACTGATTTAGATCAACTGGCATATTATAAGTAGTTACTGTAGCCCGCGGATTGTAGGATATTGTCTGACTTCCTAGTTCCCTAATTTTACTCGTATCCACGGCGTTTAAAGCTACCTTTAAGCCAAAATCCTGCTCTATGCTATCAGAATTCAGGAGACGGTAACCGTTTCCTAAAGGGATAGCAAATATCCTTGTATTTGCTTCTATAAATATAATAGCTGAATCAATTTTATAGGCATTTCCCGAAAGCGGTAAAGGAAGAGTTTTATCCTCACCATCTGTGGCAATATGATCTAGAATAGAATCGACCCAGGGCGCGGCTTTAACTCTTTCTCTCTTTAAAAATATAGTGCCAGCAATCCCATCTTTTATAGTATGTTGCGTTAGGATTATCTCAGAATTTTCTATATCCTCACCCTCCAAAACTCCTAAGTTTAATTCATCTTCCCCCAACTCATTTTCGTGGTCGCTCGTGCTTGAACCTGATCTATCTCCTTTTTTGAAAATTTCATCATATTTTCTTATGATGTCTTTATAAGAAAGAATATTTGCTTTAATTAATGCAACTCTAAATGAACTTTTTTGAGAGGTTTTTTGTTTTTTAGTAGTTTTGGAATTAGTACTCGTACTTTCAGAAATAGATAAAGAACGCTTCCGCGCTTGGTTAGGCTCCTCTTTCATAAAGTTCTCTAAAGCCAGGTCTAAAGAAAATTCTTCCTTGCCATCCTCTAAAGAACTAGAGGAAGGAGCTCCTTCTCCTAAGTCACTAATTTCTTTTCCCTTTTCTGCAGCTAAACAAGGTTGTCGACCTATTATTTGCATCATAAAAGACAGGGTAATAATCGTAAATTTGACGTAACGCATCGAGTGTCCTTTTTTAGTTTTTACATAATGTTCCTGTAAGCTGTTTTTCAATGGACCTTTCTTAATTTTAAAAACTTAAATTAATCTGCAATCAAAAAATTAGAAGTGGCAGCATGTTATATGCATGCGTTTGCATAGAGTTCTACTACTCTAAAAAATCGTTTAAGAACGATTTTGCGTTCAATCTACGTGCACTAAATATCCTTTAATTACGAGAATTTTTAGAATTAATTTAAAAAATTTGTTGAATGTATAATTAATTTTTAAAAATTAATTATGGTAAGAAATACCTTAATTGTCATATATAGCGCTTGCCAACACTAAAAAATTACAGGCTAAAAAACTAGTTTTTGGATCACGATGTGTATATGATTGAGAAAAGTTATCTTAAGGAAATCCTGGTATGCGCATTACACAAAAGGTTCGTAAGATCCTCTCAAATTATGAAGCGGATTCAATTGGTGTTAAACAAAACTTAGCCCGCATTTTAATGCATGGTAAGTTAGGTGGAACAGGTAAAATGATGATTTTAGCCGTTGATCAAGGATTTGAACACGGCCCTAGAGCATTTGCTATGACGCCCGCTGCCTATGATCCCCATTATCATTATCAATTTGCGATTGATGGGGGGATGAACGCCTTTGCCGCCCCTCTTGGACTGCTCGAAACCGGTGCTGATACATTTTTAGGTGCAGTTCCGACAATTCTTAAAATTAACAGTGGCAACTCTCTTTTTGGAAACGACAATGCACCTGACCAAGCCGTAACCGCCAGCATCGATGATGCCCTGCGGCTGGGATGCTCTGCGATCGGATTTACCATTTATCCAGGATCCGATATGTCCTATGAGCAAATTGAAGAATTAAGAGAGCTTGCGGCAGAAGCAAAAGCTTGCGGCCTTGCCGTTATCGTTTGGTCTTATGCGCGTGGCGCCCTGTCAAAGGACGGCGAAACAGCAGCAGACATTATTGCCTATGGAGCCCATATGGCCTGCGAACTGGGGGCCCATATCGTCAAAGTTAAGCTGCCAACGGCACACCTAGAGATGAAATCCGCCAAGTCATTGTATGAAAAATACGTGGATGTATCGACGTTGTCGGCGCGGGTGAAGCATGTGGTTGACGCTTGCTTTAATGGTCGCCGTATGGTCATATTTTCTGGTGGTGAGTCTAAAGATGTTACATCCGTCTTAGAAGATGCACAGGCAATTGTTGCAGGGGGTGGTTTTGGATCAATTATTGGACGTAATTTCTTCCAACGCCCAAAAGCCGAAGCATTATCAATGGCGCACGAAGTAGTTGAGATTTTTCGCCAAAAGCGATAAGTTATTGTGATAGTTTATAAGGGATCGTAATGGTATGAAAATTAACGGTGTATCAATTCGTATTGGTAATATTTTAAATTATAATGGCAAGCTTTGGGTGGTCACAAAAACTCAGCATACCCAACCTGGTAAAGGTGGCGCTTACATGCAAGTTGAAATGAAAGCCTTGATCGAAGGAACTAAATTGAATGAGCGGTTTCGGTCTGCCGACACAGTGGAACGTGTTCATTTAGAAGCACGTCCATTTCAGTACCTTTATGCCGAAGGTGATGATTTCATTTTCATGGATCAAGAGACATTTGAACAAATTACAATTTCCAGCGATTTTGTCGGGGATGCCTCTGCATTCTTGCAAGATAACATGATTGTGAATATTTCCATGTATGAAGGGCGCCCGATCAGCGTTCAGTTGCCAGATACCGTTATTTTGACAATTGATCAAGCCGATGCTGTCGTTAAAGGACAAACGGCTAGCTCCTCTTATAAGCCAGCAATTTTGGAAAATGGCGTCAGAATTATGGTGCCACCGCATATTGAAGCGGGGATGCGTATTGTTGTAAATACAGCTGATGCAACTTATGTAGAACGCGCGAAATAAGAATCGCTCGTAAGTTTTAAAAAAATTTACCCCTGATTGTGATGATCGGGGGATGTTTATTCGACCTCTTTCGTTACTGTTGTGTTTTGCGTTATGATAGGGGCAAAAAGATCGCGGAACCCTGTAGGTAATTTTAGATACCTAGAGGTTCTTTAAATCTTTTTCCTAAAAATAAAACAAAACTTTCGATTGCGAAAAAGTCTATTTAGAAAGGAATTCCCATGTCATCACAGCGTATGCTGACTGGTTCAGCACTTATCAATGTCATGGTCGCAGCCGCTCAAAAAGCTGGCCGAGCGTTAATTCGTGATTTTGGTGAAATTGAACAACTTCAAGTTTCTCGTAAAAATTTAGGGGATTTCGTTAGTACCGCCGATTTACGGTCTGAAAAAATTATTATCCAAGAATTACAAAAGGCTCGACCGCCTTATGGCTTCTTGATTGAGGAATCTGGAACCATTCAAGGTGAGGATGCTGACAACACCTGGATTATTGATCCCCTTGATGGAACCTCTAACTTTTTACATGGGATACCTCAGTTTGCTGTTTCAATTGCACTCCGTCGCAAAGGTGAAGTCGTGGCTGGCGTGGTTTACAATCCCGTCGTTGACGAGCTTTATTGGTCTGAAAAAGGAAGCGGGGCATTTTTAAATCAACGCCGTCTACGCGTTTCCGGACGCCAGCATCTGGACGAAGCCTTGCTTGCCTGTGGAACCCCTTACGGCGCTCGAGGTAGTTCAGAAAAATTTACGAATGGTTTTCGCAATCTTGTGAAGCAAGTATCTGGGATGCGGCGCTTTGGCTGCGCTGCCTTGGATTTATGCTTTGTCGCCGCGGGACGCCTGGAAGGTTGCTTTGAAATGAACTTAAAAGCTTGGGATATTGCTGCTGGCGCTTTGATTGTCAAAGAAGCAGGTGGCTATGTGTGTGATTTTGAGGGCGAGCAATCATTCCTCGATAAAGGCAGCATCATCGCTGGCAATGAAGCGATTTTCCTCCACCTCAAAAAAGCAATCCTAGAATAAACTAAACAATTTAGGGGCCTTTGAAAATTTAGAATTAGGCTGTAATGAATTATTAAAACAGCCTAATTTATACAAATTTTGGGCATAATTAAAAAGTAATAAAAAGACCAGTTTTTGAAAATTTTTTGCAAGAAAGCATTGAATTTTATAATTTTCTATCCCGCGTCTTATGAAAATGAGCATTCTTATTACGCCCTCTCCTTAACTTCTAATTTTTTTCTGATTCTTTAATTATTGATAAATATGCAACTTCATAATAAAAATTCTAGAAAGACGAAAGAACATCTTAGGATAAGAGGTATTCTGTTGAACGAGCTGAAAAAATACAAACAAAGTGACTGAAGGCCATATCAACGCCCAGTTAAATAAGAACATAATATTATATAGCGCTCTGGTTAACATTCGAGTATGAAAAAGATGGATGTTATCACTTAACAGGAGAAAAAAATGAGAAAAGTACAAAAACTAATCTTTTTAAGTTCAATCTACGCAGTATTATTCTGGAGTACGGTAGGGGATAACTTAAGAGCAAATGAAACCGATTTCTTCGACCAAAAAGATGAAAGTTTTTGGGTTATTAAAAATAAGCAATCCTTTATTGAGGCATCTAAAGAATTAATTGATGATGAAGGAAACTGGAAAGGGAATCCTCCTATACCACAGTATATAAAATACTCCCAAGAATTAACAGAAGAGGATCTCCCTGTTTTGGAAAGGTGGCTCTCTTTAAAAGGATTAGATTGCTTTGCCATTGCCGATACAAAAGCAGAACCTAATATCAGTCTAATTAATTCCTGGTATTCAGATTTGGAAGATACAGGAGAGGACTTAGAAAAAAGGAATTTTTATAAATTAGCTTGGTTAAACTTTAAAACAACATTAAATGAGCTTGAGCGTGGAGCCCAATCCATCCTTCCAGCACCGTGGGTTGAAACAAATAGAGCTTTCCAGATGAAAAATAGTCATTACCGTACAATTTCTAGCCATTAACAATTAATTTGGACCGTTAAAGCTTCGAGGCTTTGATGGCCTTATTTAACTGAGTCTAGGGCTAGAGAGTTGTATGACCATCCTGCCTCTCGTTCCTAATTATTTCTGCTCCTTGTGGTCGCCATTACCTTGATCGTAATGGCGGCTTCCTTTACTCCAAAGCCTTTTAATTTTTGTGTATCTAATTAACCGCAAAATATTCATAGAAAAAAAGAGTATAAAAATAGAAAGCAGCTGAGATAGAGACAGACTCTCTCAACATCTGTTAGGACAAATAAGCCTACTTATTAATTAATTGTTCTATTTTTGCAAAATACAGATAGACAAAAGCGAAAAAAAGAGCCTATACTGATCGGATAATAAATTGTGCTAAGTAATTGAATTTAGAATAGTGATGACCCACACCAGTTCTGTAAATCCAGCTTTAATAAGTATGACAAATTCCCCCGAAACGCCACATCTCCATCTTTTTTCAGGAGAAGTCAAAGTTAAAGATAAACCTTGGTCCGCGGCTAAGAGTATTGTCAGCATTATGGCTGATCTATCCCTTGTCGGGGATGAGACGCTCTTCAGAGCTGATGGCACCAACCCATCTGCTATCCAACCATTAGCAGACCAGCTTTTGGCTATTGGCTGGGTTCCTATTAAAACATTAGGGGCCGTTATTGACCCTACCAATCTTGCAATAGCCACTCACGTTCTCGTGGATGGGGATCAAAGTATTGCACAACTTGCCCGAGAATTTTACCTTGTCCACATGCCAAAATTCGAAGAACAAGGCTGGACGGTCAAGGTCGATGACTCTTTCCCATTTCGCCCGATTGAAATGGAAGGGGAATGGTATGCAAATCTGGACAAAGCCCTTAGCACAACCACTGACTGGTTCGACCTTGAATTAGGGATGATGATCGAGGGCGAACGGGTCAACATTTTGCCCTTGCTGGTCCGTATGCTGCGCGAAGAAGGTGCAAAAGATCAATTTAAATCTGCTCTTAACTCCAAAGATGGGGGCGTCATTTATGTTCCTTTAGACGATGGGCGCCTGTTGCCCGTCCCAGCTGACAAGATTCGCTTTATTGCCCAAACCTTAATTGAACTGCATGATGCAGATTCCCTAACAGATGATGGTAAATTACGTCTATCTTCATGGCAGTCTACCCAATTAGTTGAAATTGAAGCTGCGATGCAAGCAGCACAAATGCGATGGTTTGGCGATGAACAAGTACGTGAATTAGGGGCAAAACTTAAAGACTTTACCAAAATTGCGCCTGTCGACGTTCCTAAGGGACTGCACTGTGAGTTAAGATGTTATCAATTACAAGGCTTAAGCTGGCTTCAGTTTTTACGAGAGAATAATCTGAACGGCATCCTAGCCGACGACATGGGATTGGGTAAAACGGTACAAGCGCTATCGCATATCCTGAAAGAAAAAGAATCCGGTCGTATGGATAAACCGATTTTAGTGGTTGCCCCTACCAGCTTAATGGTCAACTGGCGCCATGAATCAGCAAAATATGCCCCAGAACTAAAAGTATTGACGCTACACGGTCAGGATCGCAAGGATTTATTTGACAAAATTAATACCCACGATCTAATTTTGACAACCTATCCCTTGCTATCCCGCGACAAAGACTTTTTGATTAAGCATGAATTTCACATGTTAATTCTGGACGAAGCCCAAGTCATTAAGAATCCCAACACCATGGCGCACAGAACGGTACAGCAAATTAATGCGCGCCATCGCTTATGCTTAACCGGAACCCCGATGGAAAATCATTTAGGCGAACTTTGGGCTCTCTTCTACTTCTTGATGCCCGGCTTTTTGGGAGATCAAAAGAAATTTAATCAGACATTCCGCGTGCCAATTGAGAAACAAAATGATAATGTGCGCCGTGAAAATCTTGCCCGTCGTGTTAAGCCGTTTATGTTACGGCGGACGAAGTCCCAGGTCGTTTCGGAATTACCACCCAAGACTGAGATGATTCAAAATATTGAATTGTTACCAGAACAACGCGCGCTCTATGAAAGCATTCGCTTAACCATGCATGAACGGGTGCGTCAGGAAATTCAAGAAAAGGGTCTAAATAAGAGCCATATCGTTATATTAGATGCCTTGCTAAAACTTCGCCAAGTGTGTTGTGATCCCCGTCTTTTAAAACTGGAAGCAGCACGTGGTGTCTTAGAATCAGCAAAAGTACAATTCTTGCGCGATACCTTGCCTGAAATGATTGAGGAAGGACGTCAGATATTGCTGTTCTCGCAATTTACCAGCATGCTTGCCTTGATTGAGGAAGAATTGACTACGATCGGTATTCCCTTTGTCAAGCTAACTGGACAAACTAAAGATCGGGGAACACCAATTGAAGAGTTCCAATCCGGCCGCGTTCCAGTCTTTTTGATCAGCTTGAAGGCAGGTGGAACTGGTCTTAACCTAACAGCCGCCGACACCGTTATTCACTTTGACCCCTGGTGGAACCCTGCTGTAGAAAATCAAGCCACCGACCGAGCCTATCGCATTGGTCAAGACAAGCCGGTATTTGTCTACAAGCTGATAACACTGGGCACTGTTGAAGAAAAAATCATGATGATGCAGCAACGCAAAGCAACCTTACTATCAGGAATATTTGACGGACAAAAAGACAACAGTGACGGGCTCTTTAACGCTGAAGATCTTGAGGCATTATTTGAACCATTGCCTTAGGGAAAAGCCAATAGAGGAATAAACAGAATTTATCCCTTCCAATTCACTCGAATCACGGCTTGATGATTGCGTTGCGTTGGGCTAATCTCACCGTCATAACTCAAGCCTACAAAGACATCGTTACCCATAAAAGCCGTTATTCCCACACGTGGATTGGCCAACACATGGCGTCTATTCCTGGATAATACTGTAAATTGTCCGCCTTGATCGATCAGCGCTGCAGAAACCTTTTGGTTCTTATTTAAAGCACGCCGATAGATAAACCCTAGACGAGCAAAACTATAAACCGGCATACAATCATCCCACTTCCAGAGTTTACCCAACTGGATTCCGCTCTTCCCTTGGACAGTCGTACTGTGTCGACCGTTGACTCTTAGATTCTGGATATCGGCACTGGTTTCAGTGTATTTCTTCTCATGCAGAGACAAAGCGCCGCCATTAATATAAGGCGTGACAGTCAAAGACTCTGGCAAGATAATATCCCGCCCAACCTCAATCAAGCCACTAAGATGATTGCCCTGATGTTTCTGATGAGCAACAGCGGGAATAACGGTCATAAGCCGATCGCCTTTAAAGCGGTGATGACCATAATAAGCAGCACCATTGACATACCAAGCGGCGGTTGGTTCCCATAGTCCATATAAACCGATCCGGGATGAATTAGTGCTGCCTTTATCACCATTAACGTTCATTTTATACTGATGATAACCATAACCGGTAGTTATACCGCCTCGAAAGGTAGGGGTAAAAGCATAATCTACACCCACATTAGTGTTATAGGTGCTACCCTCTAGCCCTTGAACAGCAAGACCAGAGGGGTCAGAAATATTGTCTTGACTAAAACGTCCTGCCGCCCCTTGAATCCAAACGGTAGCCTTCCCCAATGCAACACGGATAGAGGCAGGTAGGTGCTTTGGATCTGTATTCCGAGCAATTGCAAAGGCTGTTGTTTTAGACTGCAGTTTAGAAGCAAAAAGTTGATTAAAACTCTGTTTAAATGACATAAGATTTGATACGAGTTGAGCCTGCGATTGATTAAATTTCTGGATCAATCGATACATATTCGACTCACCAAAGATTTTATCCATGGCCCCCAGCTCAGCATTGCTGACCATATCGGAGATTTGGGTATTAGCAGCAGGGCTTAAATCATTGAAAGTTTTTGTCAGTTGGGTTTTGTCTAGGGTATTAAATTTATCCGCCAAAGCTGCAGGCGTATAAGAATCAAGATACGTAGCAACTTTAGCCGGATTGCCAAGAGGAATCACGTGACTGAGTAATAAGGTCTTGGTTATAGTGACAAACGCATTGTCATTATCATATGTTGCACTATAGGTAAAGAGTGGAGAGACACCCTCAATGCTGGCAAAGGTCGTATCCCCTAATCCGCCTGTCGTCATTAAAATCGTATACGTTTGGCTAAAGCCCTTTGGATAATTTCCTGCTAAAGGAATCACCTTGAGTGTGCCCGCCGTTAGGTCTGCTTGCCCCTTAACCTCAATCTGGTCAGTGTTGCCATTGTTATCAACCTCACACTCATAGATTCCTGATTGTGTATAGTTACCATTCACAACTAACTTTCCGATGGAATTGCCCGGCGCAATCTTGCCACCACCCATAACCCTTAAAGGGCCGACCGTTCCTATACCACTGACTTGCACCCCATTGTTTACAGTAACGGATGAATTGGCGATCAATCCATTAACTTTAAGCTCTCCCCCGGCGACGATGGTGTCGCCTGTGTAAGTGTTAGTCCCTGTAAGGCTAATATACCGGTCCCGTGTTTAGTAATACCACCATTCCCGGAAGCACTACCGGCAAATGTTGTGGAATTAGCTGTTCCCAGCGTTAAAACATCAGCAGCATTGGTCCCAAGAATAAGTAGAGTACCGTTGACACCTGTTAGATCTTTGATGGTTTGATTGCCCGCAGCCGCAAGGTCAAAACGAGCACCTGATGAGGAAAGATTGACGGCTGAACTTTGAGCAATCGACCCACCAGCGCCCAGAGTGAGTGTTCCAGCGTTAATCGTTGTGGAGCCACTATAGGTGTTTATCCCCGCCAAGGTGGTGACTTTTGTCCCCGTTTTTGCAATACCACCACTGCCAGAAATTTGGTTGGAATAAGTTTCATCAGCTTGCGTGGGATTAAAAGCCAAAATTGCACCACTGGCTGTATTAACATCCCCTGCAATAGCCCCATCTGTCGTGCCATTTCCTAATTGCAAGGTTCCCACATTAAGTTGTAAGGTACTGGATAAAGTTGCAGTGTTAAGGAGCGACCATGTGCTATTTCCTTGTTTTGCAAAATTAGTAAAACCAGAGAATAGAGGACCATCGACAACCAAATCAAAAGTGCTATCTACTATGCCGCCGAAAGTTAGGGTACCATTGGTACCAGCAACTATATTACCGACAAAATTGTAACCATTCTCAAGAATTAAAGTATTTGATGAACCAAAAAACGTGATGGCATTGGTGCGTGTACTGCCATCGCCACTAAGACCACCCGAAATAGTCCCCCCATTAGTGATTGTTGTCCTCCCTCCCGAAAAACCGACAATCCCAGCGCCCCCTTGACTGTATACACTGGAAGAAGTTGAACCAGAAGCACCGCCGGCGCCGTTGCCTCCTATACCACCATAGCTGCTATCTTTACGGCCTGAACCACCATTCCCCCCCCGAATTGTCCCTCTATTAACAATAGTGCTATTTTCATAGAGAAAGACGCCCGCTCCACCGCCACCACTACTACCCTTACCCGCAGGAATAACAGCATAACCACCTCCCGTGCCTCCCGCTCCACCAGTAATAGCAACCGCAGTATCAGTGCTCAAAATAGTGGTATTACCGCCGCCTCCACCAGTAGAAGAAACAAGAATGACACCACCTCCTGCTAAACCACCAACACCATTCCCACCCGATCCACCAGAAACGCTCCCAGCACCAGCGCCACTCCCTGTACCACCACCGCCTCCTCCCCCTGCTTCCGCTATAGGGGTAGCAACATAGTTATTACCGCCTCCTCCATCATTACCATTTGTCCCTGCACTACCCACATTCCCTCCGCTAACGCTAGCCGTACCCCCTTGCCCCGCCTGTACCACCGGCATAGGCGGCATTGAAACCTGTTTCTATCCCTGTACCCAACAGAACGGTTGATAGTAAGAAATAACTTATAAAATTTGAGAGTCTTCTAAAAAGAAAGTTTAGGGAGGAAACTGCAGTGGTTTGAGAGGCAAGAAAGCCAGACAAAATGATCAACATCTTTCTTCAATATGTTTAAAGGCCCTTACCTTTAGCCTATCTTAATTATTGAAGAATTCCGCCATTTTTATATTTATTAACAATAAGTTAACAAATGAAATCTGCGTTATACGATCTGCACTACCCACTAATTCCCCCTCCTGATGATAGGCGCCCACGCTCTTTAAAGAACCGATTAATATTTATAATTTTCTGCAACCACTTATTTCATGCCCCGATTCCCCTATTGTAATTTGTTGGATGAGCGACTATTTTAGAGATAACAAAGAAAAAGGAGCTATTATTATGGCCATTAGCTTTAGTTCTCTATTAAATTTTGGAAGTTCACCAAAACGTCGACAGGTCAATGAGGGAACTCATAAAACCCTGTTTGATGGAAGTGAGTCAGGCGCCTATACCATGCAGTTCCGGGACACCCTCTCTCCGTTGGATAATGAGTTCTTTGAGGTTGCGGGCAAAGGTGCTATAAACAATCGTTTATCAGAACTATTTATGACACGTTTAAATGACATGGGACTGGAAACTCACTTCATCCGACGGCTGAATATGTCAGAGCAATTAATTCGCATGGCTGACCCCTATAATTTCCGCGTCACGGTCCATAACGTCGCTGCAGACGAATTTGCCGAACGTTTAGGATTTGGTGAGCATGAAATTTTATCAAAACCTGTGGTGGAACTATCCCACAAATCTCGTGAGCTAGAATACCCTGTCATCGCCCCTGAACATGTGGATGCCTTAGATTGGGCAGGCGCGGATGAGGTTGAGGATATTATGTTGATCGCCCGCCGCGTCAATGATTTCCTGAGTGGACAATTTTTTGCCGTTGGTATGCGGTTACTTAATGTAACCCTTGAATTTGGCCGGATTTATCAGGGCGATTATTTTGAAGAATCTCGGGTACTGATTATTGATGAGATTACCCCAGACACTTGCAGCATTCTGGACCTACAAACTGGAACACGCCTGGATGGACGCGCCCTTGGTGATACATCACCTCAAGAGCTAGCCTTACGATACCAAGAAGTTGCCCGTCGTTTTCGAATTTTGGGCGATACAGGACCGCTTGAGTTGAATGAAAATTTTGGCGTTATTGAGCGAGGAGCTTCTTAACCCATGGCAATGTCAATTGAAGAAATACAAACTCTCATCCAAACAGGCATGCCGGATGCGGAAATTGAAATTAAAGATCTGGCTGGTGACGGAGATCATTATGCGGCTACGGTAAAATCAGCCGCCTTTGCCGGAAAATCACGCGTACAGCAACATCAGCTTGTGTACCAAGCATTGGGCGGACGCATGGGAGATCAACTCCATGCATTGGCTCTGACAACATTAGTTAAAGAATAAGGATAGAGAATGAACAGAAGTATTCACGCCGAATTAGATGCAGAAATCAAGGCAACCCCCATCGTCTTATTTATGAAGGGCGATGCTGAGATGCCTCAATGCGGATTTTCTGCAGTGGTTGTGCAAATCTTAAAGCTGTTAAATAAACCCTTTAAAACTGTAAACGTTTTGCTTGATACAGAAATTCGCCAAGGGATTAAAGACTATAGCAATTGGCCAACAATCCCGCAACTGTATGTTGCAGGTGAATTTGTAGGCGGCTGTGATATTGTCCGAGAAATGTACCAAACTGGTGAACTACGCCAACTTATTGAAGATAAGGGTCTGTAATCTTCATCCATCTAAGGAGATGCTCCTGGTATCTCCCCTTCTTTCACAATCTTATTAAGTTATAGGGATTCCTTTTCCCGGCCGTTCTTCCTCCCTTCCCAGCCACAGAGCCAGGAACTTAGGATGACAAGCGATTGCCCCTGAAATATTGACTGTCGAAGTCATACATGGAGTGAGGAAGAGTACCTCATCGTCCTTCACAAAACTTCCTCTTTCCAGGCAAGCGTAGCGCGACCTGGAAACCATACCTTAATTTCACGGACATTATGGCTTCTTCATAGCTATAATTTTTTAAATCTTTCTTGCATTAAGATGCAGGCATGGATTCCGGATCAAGTCCGGAATGAGGGAGTTTTCATATAAATTTAAGTTTCCGGGTCCGCCCTGCGCTTGCCCGGAAAAAGGGGTTCAGGCAACCTCTGCCAAAGCTCTCAGAACATAAGGCAAAATACCGCCGTTATAGAAATAATCGACCTCATCCTGCGTGTCGATCCGGCACTTTAGGGCAAGAGTAATTTTTTCTCCATTTAGCCGAGTAATTTCACAGGTGACGCTCATACCCGGGGCAAGCCCCTTCTCCAGACCGAGGAGAGAGATTGCCTCAAATCCTGTCAGCATTAATGTTTTACGGTTTACACCTTCCGCGAATTGCAAAGGCAACACACCCATCCCAACCAAGTTAGATCGGTGGATGCGTTCAAAACTTTCCGCAATGACAGCTTTTACACCCAATAAACGCGTTCCCTTTGCCGCCCAGTCGCGGGAGGAGCCAGTTCCATATTCCTTACCAGCAATCACAATAAGAGGGGTACCTTGTTTTTGATAAGCCATGGCTGCATCATAAATTGACATCACCTCTCCTTGGACATCCATCCGAGTCACGCCCCCAGTTTTTTCTGGAACCATTTCATTGGCTAACCTAATATTGGCAAAGGTTCCCCGCATCATTACTTCGTGATTCCCCCGCCTGGATCCATAGGAATTAAAATCATGTGCCTCAACAGAGTGACTCTCTAAATACTTGCCTGCCGGGCCATCTTTCTTAATACTTCCAGCGGGTGAGATATGGTCAGTGGTGACGCTGTCGCCAAGCAAGGCCAGAACTTTAGCACCACTTATATTGCTAACCGTACGTTTGTCATCTTTAATATCATCAAAGTAGGGGGGGTTCTTAACATAAGTGCTGGACCCTTCCCAGTTGAATGTTTGAGAAGCTGTCGCATCAATGGCTTGCCAATGATCATCACCCTTAAAAACGTTAGAGTAGCGCTGGCGGAACATTTCTGGCGTCATGGAATTTGTGACCGCTTCAGCAATTTCCGCTTGGCTTGGCCAAATATCTTTTAGATAGACAGGCTTTCCATCCTTCGATGTCCCAATTGGGTCTTTCGTCAAATCGATCTTCATGGATCCTGCCAAAGCATAGGCTACGACGAGGGGGGGCGAGGCTAGATAATTCAATTTCACATGTGGATTAATACGCCCTTCAAAGTTACGGTTCCCCGACAAAACACCCGCCACACTTAGATCCACAGCTTCAACAGCTTTGGCTAATTGGGGATTGAGAGGGCCAGAGTTACCAATACAGGTGGTGCAACCATAACCCACAAGATGGAAACCAACGGCTTCTAAATCACGCATTAATCCGGATTTTTCTAGATAATCACTAACAACCTGAGATCCTGGCGCCAAGGATGTTTTAACCCAGGGCTTAGGTTTAAGGCCCAAGGCGTGGGCTTTGCGGGCGACGAGACCAGCGCCCAGCATCACGGATGGGTTAGACGTATTGGTACAGCTGGTAATTGCCGCAATCACCACATCGCCGTGATTCAGCTCATAGTCTTTGCCCTCTACCGCAGCCCCGGGGGCGTCCAATTTATTGTCAGCCTTAAGGGTTGCAAGACAAGATTCCTTAGCATCACTTAAAAGAACTTTATCTTGAGGACGCTTAGGGCCCGCAATCGTAGGCAAAACAGTTGATAAATCAAGCTCAACGAATTCATCATACACAGGATCTGGACTGTTAGAATCACGCCATAGTCCCTGGGCCTTTGCATAGGCCTCAACCAAAGCAATCCGATCCGCTTCACGGCCTGTAAATTCAAGGTAGCGCAATGTTTCTTTATCAACCGGGAAAAAGCCACAGGTGGCACCATATTCTGGCGCCATATTGGCAATAGTGGCCCGATCAGCCAAGCTAAGGTGATCGAGACCAGGACCATAAAATTCAACAAATTTCCCGACAACGCCTTTGGCCCGAAGAATATTTGTAACGGTCAAAACTAAATCAGTCGCGGTTATACCGTCAGCAAGCTTACCTGTTAACTTAAACCCAACAACTTTTGGTAATAACATACTTAAGGGTTGCCCCAACATAGCCGCTTCGGCTTCAATACCGCCCACACCCCAACCAAGAACGGCAAGGCCATTAACCATGGTGGTATGACTGTCAGTTCCCACCAACGTATCAGGATAGGCAAGGCTCTCACCGTTTTCCATTTCTTTTGTCCAAACGACTTGGGATAAATATTCTAAGTTTACTTGGTGACAAATCCCAGTTCCTGGCGGTACCACTCGAAAGTTTTTAAATGCTGTTTGACCCCATTTTAAGAACTTATAGCGTTCTGCATTGCGAGTATACTCCAGCTCAACGTTTTGGTTGAACGCTGATGAATTTGCATAATAGTCAACCATGACAGAGTGATCAATGACCAAGTCAACGGGAATGAGAGGATTAATTTTTTCAGGGTCTCCCCCCAGAGTTTGCATAGCATCCCGCATAGCCGCCAGGTCGACCACCGCCGGAACTCCAGTAAAATCTTGCATTAAAACCCGAGCCGGAGAGAAAGCGATTTCACCAAAGGACTTTCCTTCACTTGGCAACTGGGCGCTTGACCGAATATCGGAAATGGTAACATTTTTACCATTTTCATGCCGCAGAAGGTTTTCTATTAAAACTTTAATGGTATAGGGCAATTTAGAAATAGAACTAATTCCAGCCTTTTCTGCCGCTTCTAAACTAAAATAAGCATAAGTTTTATCCCCAACCTTCAATGTCGATTTGGTCTTCAGTGAGTCTAGGCCGTTTGTCATTAAACTATCCCCCAAAATTATCTAACAAGCACAGTTACTTATAAGATAGAGCGATTCGGTAGTGAACTCAAGTGAGAGTATTATTTACTTAAATTTTCTATAAATAGGGAATGGTGTGATCAGCATGTGGCAAAGAGGATGATAAGAGGAAGAAAGAATAATTCGCCCCATAAAACAGGGCCCTTAAAGAGCCCCCGGAGGTCATTTTACAATAATTTTTTATGAAGGTAGATTAGAATTGTTATAATAGGTTTTCATAGAAAATAGCCATTCCTCCGGCCAAAAAGACATTTGATTCATTAAATCATCCATTACTTTTTTTTCTGGCAACCAGACTAACTTATAAATTTGTTTCTCTGTTAAAGAAGAGTCCCCTAAAGTTTTTTGGTACAAAGGCTTCACTAATCTTATATTGTCCTGGATAATTTCATCTCCATAACGATTATAATCATCTCTAGTATCTATAATGACATATTTAACTTCTGGTTTTTTTAATAACAACTCAATTTCATCCCTAAACTCTTCTGAATTTAATTTGAATTGGTCACCCGAAACTGTGTAGATTCCCTCCGGTTTTTCCTTAAACACTGTATTCTCTGTATTCTCTGATTTCATTCTCTTATTCTTGTCAGAAGGCCGGGTATCCCTTGATGTTTTATTTTTTAAAGAAACGGTATTTGGATATGAAAGGTCCTTAGAGCAAGAAGGTCGAGAAGTATAAGGAGGAGCTGATGGATACTGGTATTCCATAGCCAATGCTTCTATTGAGCCAGTGATTAAGAGTAAAGTTGCGCCCATTAAAGAAAATTTCTGAATATTAGAAATCATTTTAACCTCCTTAGTGTTTTTTTATTTATACCACATTTAAATTTATTAGTAAATACTTCAGCTCATGAAAGACATGGGGGACAATTAACAAGCCAATAAAAATCTTCTATTGGTGGTATATGATTGCTCACCTTAAAAGCAAAACCATAGAACTTCTCTGGATGAGTCGGACGGTACTCTTTGGAAAAAGACACCACCACAATTCCTTTAAACTCTCTTTTCAACACTTTTCTTAGAAAACTAAAAAAATTAAAAATTCTCCCCTTCTCATGAATTGCTTCCAAAGCAATGGCAAGGCTACATGTTTTACAAGGCGTCATGGTGGAATGGATGAGAAAAACCAAGGTATCCAAAGCTTTACCATTAACCCTATCTCTAACACTAACTACTGTATTATCAAAATTTACTCTAAAGAGATGATCTATTAAAAGCTGTTCACTACAACCGAAATTAAAGTCCTTAGGGTTGCAAATATCCTTATACTTCTCTATTAGCTCTAAATATTTTTCTTGCAAATATTCATATATATCTGAAATTACCTTTTGTTCTTTAATCCGGGGGTATTCAATTTCTTTTTTAGTTTTAGAAAGCTCTGCTATTGGTGTGTTTATACCCCTATACGTTTCTTGGCAAGTCTTAAGGCGTGCCTTTAACTCTTCTCTGTTACTATTCGGTGTTTTTAATTCTTGTCTTATTAATGCTATAGCTTCTTTTATTTTTTCAGCTTTCATTTGGAGTAATTTAAGCTGTAGCCCTAATTCAGGATGAGTGGTAGAGGTATGCTGATCTACCTGATTTTTAGAATTTATTTCGTGTACTTTCTTCTCGGTTTCAAAGAATCTTCCCTCAAGATCAAATCTCATGCGATTGATACAAGCTGTAAAAATTAAAATATTCTTATGAAAAACTTCTGCGATATCCGCTTCATCCAATTTTTTTACGAAGGCCAACGTATTTCGATTAGCTTTCTTACCCGGCTTATCCGGCTCAGGGAGTGTATTCTGCTCCTTTAAACTTGAGGGATATTCAATTAACTTTTCGCCCAACTTTCCCTTAATGGACGCACACACATCTGTAAATTCTTCAAACTGATCGTGAAGATATTTTAATTTCTCAGCGGATATCGTGGAAGGGCAGTGAGACTCTTGCGCTAAATTTTGAAGTAACTTTACTGTCTGTGCCGTTGCCTCTGGCGTTGAGGAAGGTCGCTGAACAAGAAAAATAGAATTATCAGCATTTTCAGAAAACCAAGGATATCCTCTAATGTTATGAAAAAATCCCGGAACAAGCGACCCTAAATTTCCATTAGCATAGAAAGCATCAGCTTCTTCTTTACCTGCATATAAAGGAATCGAAAAAGAATCCGGTTCACTATTTTGATAAATAGCAAAAAACCTAGATTGGGCAAAATTATCTTTGAATGCTAAATCGGGATAAGTTTCCCTCAATGTTTTCTCTTTTCCAATCATTTCGTTAATAAGATGTGCCCCCTGAATGTTCGCCCTTTCAAGAAGAACCTTTAAACTATCTGCATAAATAGCTCTTTCAAAAAAGTGAAAAGCATCGGCATCGACATCGGTATCGGTATCGGCAGCGACACTCGATACCTCTATATCGAAGAATTTGTGGTTTTCTCTTTGTGTGCTAAAGTGCTTACCAAACCACTCTTTTCTTTCTGCTTCCCTTGGTTGCCCATCTTCTTCCATAGTTTGCACATAGGAAATAGAAAATACGAATAACAGTGGCATTAAGGTTAATAATTTAAACATGAAAAAATCTTTTCATTAAAAAGTAGCTATAATAATAAACTCGTAAATAATAACTCAAAAAAATATAATTATTTAATTTTTCGAAGTTTTCTAGCCGCCCATTTTTTCCCAGAACATTAGATAATCCATCGACTTTTACTGAAGATGCAGTAAAAAGGAGTGGTACTCTAGCCCACAGGAAGGGAATAGAAATAAGCGATTGTGGCACCGAGGCATAAAGCATATGATAATTCTTCCTTTAATGTTAATTTGTACGCAATTTATAAGTAAAAATATTTTTTATTTTAATTGTCGGCATTAAAATACTTTAAGCAGGTCTTATTGCAAACATTAATTTAAATTCCTTTTTTACATAAAATGGAAATCGGGGGACTAAAAAATAGGCAAGAGGAAAAAGGTTAGGATCCCCTTTACAGGATCCTCTTTTTAAAAATTACCGTCTAAATCAGATATAATAAGTGAGAAATAAATACTTTTTCTCATAGATAAATTTAGCTGAAAGACTTAAAAAAACCTAAGCTGTTTGAATTTCAAGTTATAAGTATGGGTGTATTTTCTAGTCTTAAACAGGAACATAAAGAAGCTATTGGTCTTTTACAGATTGGTACTTTTCTTGAATATTTTGATCTTATGCTGTATGTCCATATGGCCGTTTTACTAAATGAGCTCTTTTTCCCAAAAACCGACCCCCATACTGCAGCCCTTCTATCAGCCTTTGCATTTTGTTCCACCTATGTATTAAGGCCTTTGGGGGCTCTTCTCTTTGGATATATAGGGGATTATATAGGTCGAAAATCAACGGTTATTATCACAACCATGATGATGGCTTTCTCTTGTCTCATCATGGCTAATTTGCCCACTTATGCTCAAGTGGGAATTACGGCTGCATGGCTTGTGACCCTTTGTCGAGTTATCCAAGGGGTCTCTTCAATGAGTGAAATTTTGGGGGCCCATATTTACGTGACTGAACTGCTCAAGCCACCAAGCCAATATGTTGCTGTCTCATTTATAAGTGTTGCGTCTGCCTTAGGTTCTGTTTGTGCGCTGGGGGTTGCTGCGTTGGTTACAACGTCAGGATTCGATTGGAGGCTTGCCTTTTGGATTGGGGCTGGTATTGCGGTTGTCGGATCAATCGCCAGGACTAAATTAAGAGAAACGCCAGAATTTGTGGATGCTAAAAGATTAAAGCTTAAACAAATTGAGGACAGAGAAATAGATGAATCTAAAAAATTATCAGAAAAACTAATCATAAAGAAGCATGTTAAAGAAGAAAAAATTTGTAAAAAGACTATCGCAGCTTATTTTTTAGTATATTGCGGATGGCCACTTTCTTTCTATTTATCTTTCATGTACTTTAATCCTCTTTTAAAAAAGGATTATGGCTATTCAGCAGAAGATATTATTTTTCATAATTTCTTATTATCCCTTATTTCTTTATCAGTCACAACGCTCGTCGCAGCTCTAAGCCATAAGATTTATCCTTTAAAAATTTTAAAAGCTCGCGGATTATTCTTAGGCATTCTTACTTTTTTCTTGCCTTTGGCGATTATGGCCTCAACTAACCATATTCAAATATTTTTAATACAAGCTCTTCTTCTTATCGCGGCTCTTGCGCCTCTACCAGCGGATTCAATTTTTATTAAGCATTTTCCAGTCCTAAAAAGATTTACAGCAACAAGCCTATTGTATGCCTTAAAAAGTACGTTTATGTATATTTTAACGTCTTTTAGCCTTGTGTATTTAAACTACTATCTTGGTGAGTGGGGGTTGTGGGTTATAATGCTTCCAGTTATTGGTGGATTCTTATGGGGAGTCCATCATTTTGAAAGACTTGAAAGTTCTTCCAAACAGTCTACCCAAGACTCTAGTACATTAAAATTGACATAAAAGCTTAGGATAAAATTCTATCAACCAGGGGACTTTCCCGAATAGATTGCCGCCAGATTTGATACAATCCATCTTTTTCTCCTCACTTTGTTTATAGTTGGTAGGGATAAGATTTTCTTAAGGGAGGAACCATTTGGAATTCCTATTTTCTATTCTCCCCTGAATTAGAAAGGCTAATCCCCCTTTTGGTGTTTTTATAAAAGAACTCATATTTACGCTTTCTTTTCCTTTATTCCCCCTTCCCAGTATTTGGAACAAGAGATTTTTTCATAACACTACTTTCTTTTGTTGCTTGCTTTTTCTTAGAAGCGGAAACCGATTTAGTTGTTGTGGGGGTTTTCGAAGGTTGAGAATTAGCTTTCATTTTAGCGGCACTTTTTTTAGGGGCTTTGGAAGGCTGCACAGAAGCAGATTCAGTTTTTATAGAAGTTTGGCCATCAGGAATCTTTTTATCTGCAGGCTTTCCAGCCACTTTTCTACTTTCTATCTCTTTTTCTCGGGCTTCTTGTTGACGTATCAAATAAATTAAGGCGTCTCGACACGCTGCTTCTCTTATATCACTCGCCTTATTTATTCCATTTTTTTCACTGATAATCTCTTGACCAATAAGTATTTGGATAGTGTAAAGAGGATCTGGTTGAATGATATGTTCCTCGAATTCAAAAATAGAATCAGGGTTTTTATCAAACCATTCTCTTAAAAGTGTTCTATAGTTTTTTGAACTACTACCAACAGTACTCTGAGAGTTGGTTAACTGATGATAGGCTTGTTTAGCGGCCTCCTCTTTTGCAATGCGTTTAGTGCCCCCCTCTCCTTCAATCAGAATTCCATTTCTTAATGTAGCCTGATACTTGAATATCGTTGGATATACAAGAGTAGAGTCTAAAATCTTAAGCCCTGTAATCTTTTTTATTGTACTCCATTCGTTTAAAAGGGCTGTATAAGTTTTAGAAAATATTGGATCTATTGTAGGAAAGATAGGTTGTTGGCTAATAAAATTAATCGTATTTCGAGCCGCATTTTCTTCTGCCTCTCTTACGGTGTAGCCAACACCTTTTATTTGCTTCTTCCCGATTTGAATACCAGAAATTCTTGCCTCTAACAGAGGGTCTCCTTGATTATTGATTGTAAGAGAAAGAGTATATTCGGGAGCAACAGACCAAGTTTTCAGTAAAACCTCCCCCAAAAATGACTTAGGATTAATTTTTTCTATCGGTTGATCTCGACTGACTTCTGCTAAATGTTTTTTAATTTCGGGTAAGAGATTAATACCAAGCATAATTGACTTTTCAGACGCAATTATGGATATTTTCTCCTGAATAACATGATCATTTAATATAGTCATCACAAACGTTTTGGCATTTCTATAGCCTTTTTCGCCACCATCTAAATGGATAGCCCCTATCAACGCTTCAACGACATTACAATATTCACATTTTTCGGTCTCTGGAAAGGGAAGATACGCTTCAATTGATAATTGTTGCAGATAAACTTCTGTCAGTGTTTTGTTTTTTGTTAATACTTTGTAAACTGCATCTAAAAACCCTCTTTTCTGCTCTGGGAATCTCTTGACAAGATACTCTCTAATAGCAGCCCCTAAAACAGAATCTCCAAGGAATTCTAAATGATTATATTTTTCCTCTTCTTTTCTTAAAATCTTTGGAAGCAAGGGATATAAGGCTTCCTGGAGCAGAGTTTCATCGTTAAATTGATATCCTAAATGTTTTTGCAATCCCTCAAAATTAATACTTTCTATATCCGCAAAGTTTTCTTTAATTAAAGTGTAGCGCTCTTTATTGGGCTTCCCCTTACCTGCTTGACTTATTTCTATGCCGGCTCCTGAGAGCAGTAACAAAACTATAAACTGTTTCATTTCTATATTCCTTAAGAAGAGGTGCTTAAATTAAGAGAGGGTGTTCTCCATTATAGAGCTGCATATTTTTGCTCAATGTTTTCTTTTAGCGGTACGATGAGGATTTTTTCAAGAGAGATAAAATTAATAAAATTAACAAAATTATAAAAAACGGGACAGTGTGAGGAACTTTCGCTTCTATAATCTTCTTGTAGGACTAAATTGTTATTGAAGGTCGTCTGCATGCCTCTCTTACTTAGAATCCTGAGGTACATTATTCTTAGGTTTATCCAGCTAAAGAGCCAATGAAGCATTGAATATAGTCTCTTAAGGCTGCGGCATTATTAAATCGTTCTTCTTTCGCACCATACAGAAGAGTCACATTTTTAACTTTAAGAGAGTCGATGATTGGCTGTAAGGAATCTTTCTTAACGTTTAATTCCTGATGATAACGATGACAAAATTCGGTCCATTTCTGGGGATCATGGTTAAACCACTTCCGTAAAAAAGAGCTGGGGGCTACTTCTTTGAGCCACAAGTCAATGTGAGCCTGTTCTTTGCTCATCCCCCGCGGCCATAGCCCATCAACTAGGACTCTCAATCCATCTTCACTCTCAACGGCTTGATATAGTCGCTTGATTCTTAGCTGGGACATGGCCTTATGCCGTAACTAAATTTTTATTCTTTTATTATACCATACTTCCTTCTAGAAGTTAATGGGAGAAACCAGAATGAATAATACCCCCTCTTCTAAAGGAAATATCTACCTAAATTTAGCTAAGAATATTCTTCAGCTGCAGGAAATGGAGACTACCCATGGCATTTATAACCAATACGTGCTATTTTAAGGAGGTCCGCTGTGCCTAAAGAGTAAATTAAATATTGAGTGCCTTTAATGAATCGCCTATGCGCCTCTTATTGTCTTGCTGATAGTTATCAAATTGATGAATTAGCTCGAATTTTCAGAACTGACGGTTTTAATCCTCGCTTTTATGATGATGTTATCCATGTCGAATATCACCAAGATGACTATCTGGGTGGGGCCTTCTTTTTTGCTTATGGGTGCGCCGTATTTTGGGGAATCAACCCCAGCGATATTGAAACTCTTTTAGCAATGGCTCGACCAGCTGCTGTCAAACCAGTCCACGGCATTGTCTATGATGAATGTTATTATCAATATGCTGATCAGTCGAAAATCAATGAAGAAGATGATTTAATTGATTTGGATGGCAATGATCCTATCTTAAAACTGTCTTTGTCCTATGGATTGTCCCAATCGGTTAAGTTAACGGTATTTGAGAACACTATCGCTAAAGCTATTCAAAAAAGCAAACATTTGCCTGAAGAGCTAGCTCAAAAAGGAAAAACCAGTTTATCGCGTCAGCAATTGTCTCGCAAGATTGGGGCTCTATATGCTGAGCGGCATTCGATTAACCTCCACAGCGACTTATTGGATACCCCCGAATTCTTTTGGCGTCGACCCAACTATGAATCCTATTATCATATGGCCTCAGACTACCTCGACATTGATATGCGCACCAATATTCTGAACCAACGCCTGTCTATTTTACAAGAATTGTACGAAATCCTGTCCGATGAGCTAAAGCATCTCCACTCTTCCCGTCTGGAGTGGATTATTATTTTGTTGATTGTTTCCGAAGTGGTTTTAACTCTTCTCAAAGATGTTTTAAAGTGGCTGTAAATCTCTGTGCACTCTAATCCAAAAATAAATTTAGTTTACAAAACCTTAAGTCAAAAGCATCGTTTTCTCAAGAAATTACCTTCGCATCCCAAGAGATAAGATAGTCATTTAAAACAGCAAGAGATACCACTTTTGGATAAAGTTTGTTATGATACGGAAAATAATTAAAGGAATTTCTAAATGTTAGAAGATTTAATCATCTTGGTTAATGATCTCAATACAACACTAACGATGTATTGGGATAAACACCCTATTTTTACAGGCATCGTGGGCGGATTAATTGCCTTAAAGATTCTGTGGGCGGTTTTCAAAGCGGCCAAACGATTAATTAAGGTTTTGTTTGATCAATCATAAATCTTGTTATTTATTGTATAGCAACTTATTTTTATGATGTTAACTCTATCATCTGGAGCAGTTATGCCGGCAACACAGCACTCACGCACTCTTTTTGGCACCGATGGTATTCGTGGCAAAGCCAATCAGTATCCAATAACACCAGATATGATGCTCAAGACAGCAATGGCTGCTGCCCAGATTTTTACGCGAGGCAATCACCGCCATACAGTTGTGATCGGCAAAGATACGCGCCAATCAGGTTATATGATTGAAATGGCTTTGACTTCCGGCTTTGCTGCCATGGGAATTGATGTCGCCTTATTGGGCCCGTTGCCTACCCCAGCCGTTGCAAACTTAACCCGGGCCTTAAGGGCAGATCTTGGCGTGATGATTTCTGCTTCCCATAATCCCTATCATGATAACGGGATTAAATTCTTTAACTCTGAGGGAAACAAATTGACCGACGCTGAAGAAATTGCGTTGGAAAAGCTTATCCTAGAAGGGGCATTTAATCTCGCTGATCCTTATCATGTGGGTAAAGTTCGACGCCTTGAAGATGCCATGGGACGCTATGTTGAATATGCAAAAGCAACCCTTCCCCGTTCTATGCGACTGGATGGGCTTAAGATTGTGATCGATTGCGCCCATGGGGCCGCCTATAAAGTTGCCCCACAGGTTCTTTGGGAACTAGGCGCCGATGTCATCAGTATTGGTGTTTCTCCCGATGGAATGAACATTAATGAGGGGTGTGGTGCAACGTCAACGGCATTGCTTCGAGAAAGCGTTGTTAAGCATCACGCCCATCTTGGGATCGCCCTCGATGGAGACGCCGATCGTCTCATTATGGTTGACGAAAATGGGAATGTTATTAATGGTGATGCCATTATGGCACTTATCGCAACGTCCTGGCATCAGCACGGTCTTTTAAAAGGAAATAGCATCGTCGCAACTCAAATGTCCAACCTAGGCTTGGAACGATATTTAAATAGTCGTGGTCTTGACCTCGTTCGTACCGCTGTGGGTGATCGTTATGTTATTGAAGGCATGCAATCCCATGGTTGCAACGTCGGGGGTGAACAATCGGGACACATGATTTTGTCTGACTATTGCACAACCGGGGATGGGCTGATTGCAGCTCTTCAGGTCCTGAGAGTCTTAGTAGAACGCGGCCAAAAACTATCAGAAATTGGACGTCCATTTACTCCTGTTCCGCAATTTATGCGCAATGTTCGAGTTCAAAGCAAAACCATCATGGCACATGGCGAGATTCAGGAAGCATTGCATAAAGCAGAAAGCGAACTAAAACGACTGGGGGGTCGCCTGTTAGTTCGTCCCTCAGGTACGGAACCCTTAGTTCGCGTTATGGCGGAAGCGGACGATGCCCAAGCCATCAATAATATTGTCCAGAACGTTGAAGCTGTTATTCTGAAGGTGAATGGTCAATGCTCAAACGCTTAATGGATATAATGGGGGCTCTATTTTGCCTTATTATTTTTGCAATTCCATTGCTCCTCGTCGCTCTTGCGATTAAGCTAACATCCAAAGGCCCCATCTTGCATTGGTCTGAGAGAATTGGGCTTTATGGCATTCCTTTTTATATGCCCAAATTTAGATCCATGCGCGTTGATACCCCTCAAGTCGCAACCAGCCTTTTGCTCAATCCCCATGAATTCCTCACGCCTATTGGAAGTTTTATTCGCAAAACCAGTCTTGATGAATTACCACAACTATGGTCTATCCTTAAGGGCGACATCAGCTTTGTCGGTCCTCGGCCTGCTCTTTACAACGAGCATACGTGGCTTGAGCTCCGTCGACTTAAGGGGATTGATCAGATTCGACCAGGCTTAACGGGTTGGGCGCAGGTGAATGGCAGAGATTCACTTTCCACCGATGAAAAAGTAAAGTTTGAAGAAGAATATTTACAGCGACAAAGCCTATCTTTTGATCTTTATATCATATGGCTAACCCTTATTAAGGTTGTTCGCCGGGAAGACATTAGCCACTGAGGGGAAACAACGTTGTTCCTCACGGAATACATAAATGGCAACAGTTTTCTCTGCCTTAAATTAGCACCCCAGAGTTATTGACGCTCTTCTCTCAGCCATTTTATCTATCTGATTTAAAGTGTTTTAAAAACCCCAAGATGACAGAGTAAAAGAAGGGCCCCTTTTTCAGTTAAGCTTACCTCTTCTGACTGCAGATTAATTTCCCACGATTCCTTGTAATGGGCTTCAGGAATAAGAGATAAAAGCTGGCTGTACAACAGTCCTTTTTCTGAAAATAATTCTGAATTAGCAGTTTTCAAAAGACTGCTTAATAGGTGGCTGGGCAATAAATGACAATAAAACCCTTGCACCATTTCTTGTTTTGATCGATCAATTAGCTTTTGGTAAATCATCCGTGAATAACGATCAAAGGCCGCAGCTTCTGATAATCCTACGTCTGGTCCAATCACATTCTTAACATAGCGAGCTTGATGCGCTGCTTGTTGAATTTCTGCTTGAACGGGTATCCCTATTAGGTTTTTAAGATACAGATTTGTTCCTGAGAGTAAATATTCAACTTCCTTTCTTAGAAGGGTATTGACCCAGTGGCTGCCTTTTTCCCTCAGGGTGCCATCCTCAATTAGCCCCCTGAATTTAAAGGACGAGGGTAAATTTGTATAATAAAAATGAATGCCTTCTTCTTTACCTGTCACACAGTTTTGAATACTGGCAAGCACCTTTAAAAAGGTTTGTTCTTGTAACGATAAGCTTTGCCCTGGTAAAACGTCTGTTTCTAACGTTTGTAAAAAGTTAGTAATCGCTATCATTTTTGCAGCGATAACTGGGACGAAGGTTTTAGGGTCTCCCTGAGTGTCGAGCAAACCTTGCAGTAAAGAACTGCCCAAAGCTCCAGCTTTTAAGGTACTATAAGGGGCAGCAAAATTTTTTTGGATTTCTGCTTCAAGCTTAGGGTTAGTCCCCAGACGCTTAGTAAGATCAGTATCAATATTTTGCAAAAGCTGGCGATTAATAACAGGTAGATCTGCAAACCTCACTGTTAGCGGACGCATGTTTTTTAGATAGGCAGGGTTAAGGGTTACTTGTACACCTTCAAGAATTTCCACCGGTAGCTTTAGCTTTTCCACCTCCACTTCCACGCTTCTTTTTTCAAGAGTCATTCGGTAAAAATTATAGGGATTACTTTGATCTTGCGTATTATTAAGTAAAATACGTGTCTGTAAAGCTTCTTGGACTACGAAGTGGGCTTCATAAAGCTTTAATCTGTCTAAGTTACTGAGGATAAAGTCGGCAAGGTGTCGGGATCTGTACTCACTAGGTTGTAAAAGGAGGTGGTGCCAATAGTTAAAAACTTCCTTTTTAAAGTCAGCATTTTCATCCATAAAGTTATATAAATAGTTATCCCGTTTAGATTTATTTTGGTTTTTAAGGTCACCCACAAAAGTTTCTGTAACGTTAAGAGGGATAAAATAAAACCAACAAAAAATTTGAAAACTGTCAACTTTCCTTTCAAAATAAGAGAGTTGAATCCAGAGCTTATCCAGGTCTTGTTGATCCATGTGCATTAAGATTTCAAGCATTTTAGCAATAGTGGGTGATGAGACGGAGTTTAAGTCGGTTATTCTAAGCAAGTTTTTTATAATAGTCTCACGCGCTGCATCAGGACTTTTTTTAACTGCCTCAATAATCCTTTTATAATCGCGTCCTCTCATGGTTTTGGTAATTAAAGTTTTAGCCTGCCTCAGCACAGGTTCACGATCATCAGTAGGAATTTCCCTAATTGCTTCAATAATTTTTCTACAATCTTGTCCATTCATGGTTTCGGTAATTAAAGTTCTAGCGTGATTCAAAACAGATTCACGATCATCACTAGCTGTTTTCCTAATTGCCTCAATAATCGCGCTACACTCGTATCCATCCATGGTTTCGGTAATTAAAGTTCTAGCATGATTCAAAACAGGTTCACGATCATCAGCAGCTGTTTCCCTAATTGCCTCAATAATAGCGCTACACTCATCTCCGCTCATGGTTTCGGTAATTAAAGTTCTAGCGTGATTCAAAACAGGTTCACGATCATCACTAGCTGTTTTCCTAATTGCCTCAATAATCTTTCCATACTCGCCTCCCTTCATGGTCTGGGTAAATAAAGTCTTAGCCTGCCTCAAAACAGACTCACAATCATTAGCAGGAATTTCCCTAATTGCCTCAATAATCGCGCTACACTCGTATCCATCCATGGTTTCGGTAATTAAAGTTCTAGCGTGATTCAAAACAGGTTCACTATCATCCGAAGCTGTTTCCCTAATTGCCTCAATAATCGCGCTACACTCGTATCCATCCATGGCTTGAGTAATTAAAGTTTTGGCATAATTTAAAACAGGTTCACGATCATCAGCAGCTGTTTCCCTAATTGCCTCAATAAGCTCGTTAAGGTAAGGTATCGCCTGAGTTTCAGTAATAAAAGTTCTAAGATGATTAACAATATTTTCCCGCTCATCAAGAGGAATTCCCTTAATTGTCTGAAGAATATTTTTAATGTCATATAAACCCGTAAGCAAAAGTAAATTTTTAGTATGATTTACAATATTCGCTCGATCGTCCTGCGGAATTTTCTGAATGGCCCGAATGATCCTCCTACCATCCAATATCCCCATCTCTCGATCAATTAAAATTTTAGCGTAATATACAAGGCTTTCCCGCTCGTCAACAGGCAGAGCTTGAATTATTCGGATAAGATCCTCGATACCCAATCCATTTATATATGTATATAAAGGACGAGCAAGCCGTAAAATAGTCTCCCGTTCCTCGCCAGGTATGTCTTTAATAATTTCAATAAGATTAAGACAATCAAACCCATATAGAATAATAGGGAGCAGCAAAGATTCTGCAAAGTTTATAATGGTTTCCCGATCCGCGGGGGAGAAGCCCCTAATGCAATTAAGAAATTTTATACGATCAGGTTCAGCCATCGTGTGGAAAAAGAAAAGTTGAGCAAGATGTATAACATCATCTTCTTCTTTATTAGAAAAAATGGTTATATTGGAGAAGTCTTTTGGTCGTAGCTGAAATATTTTCTTATAGTTTAGGTCAGAAAAGCTGATATCACTCTCAGTATCTTGATAAGAACTTTGCCCCCTTTCATCCTCAGGAAATTTTGCAATGTCATTGGCCATTCCTAGATCAAAATTTGCAATAATTAAAGCAGCTGCACCCACGGAGTTTTTTAAGTAATACCCTGCTATTAAAGGCTTTTTCATGCTGTCCTTATTGTCATAAAAATATGGTTGGTTTGACTTTACCCCAAAAATAAAGAGCTAATTTTAGCCTAAGAAAAGCGGTTAGATAAAATATAAGTCTTCATATAAAATGATAACGATAAGGAGGTAATTTAAAAATATTTTTATTAAAATTGTTAACAAAAGACAACAATTTCCTGACCATGCTCCTCCATCCCCTTGAGGACTGGGCTGGGGCCTTGAAATCACATGAGTAAATGGTGGGAATCACTAATGTTCGACTCTTCGTCTACCTCCGGCTGAGGAGAAGAAGATTTGTATTATATTCTTCAAAAACTCCCTTCTTTCCAGGCAACTGGAGGGCAATTCGGAAACTATGCCTAAATATTATAAAATATGATTTTATCACAGCTAGATCTGTTTAAAGCCTATTAACATCCAGACCCAGAAATAGATTCCGGCTCAAGGCCGGAATGAGGGAAAATGCGCTACTATAATACTCTTTTCCGGGGTAGCCGCTTGTCCAGAAAAAGGCTTTCCTTCCCGGCCGAAGAGCCGGGAACTCGAGATGGCAAACGATGGCTCATATGTTATCGAGTTTCCGGGTCGCCCTTCGGTTACCCGGAAAAAAGAGGATGTGGGAGGCCATTGTAAATAGCTTCTCTTCCCCTCTCTTCGGCCGGGAATAAAGAAAAAAAAAGCTGGGAAAAGAGACCTCTATAAAAAAGGCATTTTATTACCTGAAGTTACAGCCTTTTAATCAAGTCCTAACGCATTCTGCATGGTATAAAGGCCAGCCGGTTGCTCCTTCAGCCAAAGAGCTGCCTTGACAGCCCCTCGTGCAAATAATCGACGTGACAATCCTTTATGGGATACCTCCACGATTTCATCATCCCCCATAAAACGGATGATATGGTCACCAACGACACCACCGCCACGCTGCACAGAAAACCCAATCTGCCCTTCTTGGCGCCGGCCGGAACGATCCATATCTGCCATTAAGGCATCTAAAGTATGCCCCCGCCCCTTGGCCACAGCCTTTCCTAAGGATAAGGAGGTACCGGAGGGCGCATCTAACTTATTGCGATGATGAGCCTCTATAATCTCCGCATCATACGTATCATCAAGAAGCTGAGCTGCCAATTGAGCTAATTTAGCAATCACCGCAACACCAAAACTTGTATTTGTTGCTTGTAGAACTGGAATAGACTTTGCTGTATCTTCCACCGCTCTCAAATACTCTTTTGTCAAACCAGTGGTCCCAATAATCAATGGTTTTTGCATGGATGTGGCAAGATGAAGAATTGTTGGAATCGCCCCTATAACAGAAAAATCTAGCAGCACATCTGCAACCGATATATCCCCATAGGATCCTTTGGACGACGTCCCCCCTACTAAGGTAGCACTGGGATGCCCATGCAATAGAGTACTAATCTCGATGCCCATCCGCCCTGTTACACCAAAAAGATAGAGGTTCGTCTTATCAACCATTATTTACCACTCCATAGATCTTTAACTTTCTGGAAAAATCCAGTTGATTCAGGGCTATTGGATTCATGAGTTGAAATGTTAGCGAATTCTTCAAGCAATTCTCGCTGTTTCTTACTCAAATTTTGCGGGGTTTCAACCGCAGCTTCTACATACATATCGCCTCGATGATCAGAACGCATAACGCTCATTCCCTTAGCCTTTAAACGGAATTGATGCCCGCTTTGGGTTCCTGGTGGGATCTTCATTTTGGCTTTACCGCCATCGATGGTCGGTACATCAATTTCACCCCCTAACGCCGCCGTGGTCATATGGATCGGGATACGACAGAAGATATTACCCCCTTGACGCTTAAAGAATTTATGACGACGAATACTAACAAAGACATACAAGTCACCCGCTACAGCCCCTCGTAATCCTGCTTCCCCGGCGCCGGACACCCGAATACGGGTGCCATCATCCACCCCAGCGGGGATTTTAACATCAATAATTTTCTCACGCCGTTGACGGCCGCTTCCATGACAAGTCTTACAGGGTTTTTCAATAGATTCACCCGCTCCATGGCAAACAGGGCAGGTGCGCTCAACAGTAAAGAAACCTTGCTGGGCTCGAACACGGCCTCGCCCCTGACAAGATTTACATTTTACGGGTGCCGAACCGTCCTCAGACCCGCTTCCCTTGCAGCCATCACATTGCGCTGCAACCAAATAACGGATCTTTGCTGTCGTCCCATGAAATGCTTCTTCTAAGGTTATTTCAAGATCATAGCGAATATCGGCGCCGCGCATAGTCGCTTCAGCCTGACGCCGCCCTGATCCCTCGCCAAACATTTCATCAAAAATATCAGCAAAGGAGGAGGTAAAATCAAAGCCACCAAAGCCAGCACCGCCACCGTTTTGACGTCCCCCCATATTTTGATCAAACGCGCTATGTCCAAATCGATCATAAGCAGCCCGTTTCTGATCATCCTTTAAAATATCGTATGCATCTGTTGCTTCACGAAATTTTTCCTCTGCCGCCTTATCGCCAGGATTTTTATCCGGATGATGCTTCATAGCCAGCTTACGATAAGCTTTCTTTATTTCATCTCCAGAGGCCGTTTTTTTAACCCCTAAAACTTCATATAAATCGCGTTTAGACATTTATTGTTCCGTTATTTTAGCTCTCACAACTTTTATGCTTCTAAATACAAAGGTAAGGAAGCGCCTTAAAATAGCACTTCCTTTCAAGAAAAATCACAGCTCAGTTCGTTTTAGCTTAAGACTTTTTCTTAGACTCATCATGCATGTCCTCGTACTCTGCGTCAACGACTGTTCCCTGATCATCAGCAGCCGCAGCTTCAGGAGATTCTGAAGCCCCTTCTGCTTGCTGGGCCTTGTACATCGCTTCACCTAATTTCATGGATGATTGCATCAATGTATTGGTTTTTGCCTTGATATCTTCTGCATTATCACTTGTCAATGATTGCTTTAAGGCTTCAAGATCTTTTTCAATGGCAGCCTTATCGTCAGCAGAAATCTTATCACCATGTTCCGACAAAGTTTTTTCTGTTGTATGAGCCATACTTTCAGCGTGATTCTTTGCCTCAACAACTTCGCGACGGGTTTTGTCAGCTTCGGCATTCGCTTCAGCCTCCTTAACCATGCGTTGAATTTCATCATCGCTTAACCCACCAGACGCTTGGATGCGAATCTGTTGCTCCTTATTGGTTGCCTTGTCTTTTGCCGATACATTGACGATACCGTTAGCATCAATGTCAAAGGTAACTTCAATTTGAGGCACGCCCCGCGGTGCAGCTGGCAATCCAACTAAGTCAAATTGGCCCAATAGCTTGTTATCAGCAGCCATTTCTCGTTCCCCTTGGAACACCCGGATTGTCACTGCTGTTTGATTATCATCAGCTGTTGAGAAAACTTGGCTTTTCCGGGTTGGAATGGTTGTGTTGCGATCAATTAAGCGCGTAAACACGCCGCCCAAAGTTTCAATACCCAAGGACAACGGTGTTACGTCAAGCAATAGAACATCTTTAACATCACCCTTCAGCACTGCCCCTTGAATGGCGGCACCAGCTGCAACAACTTCATCGGGGTTAACACCACGGTGGGGTTCCTTACCAAATAGATTTTTCACAGTTTCAATAATTTTTGGCATTCGTGTCATACCACCAACAAGAATAACCTCATCAATGTCACTTGCCTGCAAGCCAGCATCTTTTAAGGCTGCTTTACAGGGGTTGATGGTGCGTTGAACAAGCTCTTCAACCAATGATTCCAACTTTGCTCGTGTCAGCTTAATATTCAAGTGCTTTGGACCCGAGGCATCCGCGGTAATGAACGGCAAATTGACATCCGTCTGAGTCGCAGACGATAGCTCAATCTTGGCCTTTTCAGCTGCTTCTTTCAAGCGTTGCAGCGCCAAGCTATCGTTACGCAAGTCAATCCCAGTTTCTTTCTTAAATTCGTCCGCTAGATATTCAATAATACGGCTATCAAAGTCTTCACCCCCTAAGAATGTATCACCATTCGTTGACTTAACTTCGAAAACACCATCACCAATTTCAAGAATTGAAACGTCAAAGGTACCACCGCCCAAGTCATAAACCGCAATAATACCAGATTCTTTTTTCTCAAGCCCATAGGCAAGCGCTGCCGCTGTTGGCTCGTTAATGATACGCAGAACTTCTAGACCCGCAATTTGCCCGGCATCCTTGGTTGCTTGTCGTTGAGAGTCATTAAAGTAAGCCGGAACGGTAATAACAGCCTGGGTGACAGGTTCGCCTAAATAAGCCTCAGCGGTTTCTTTCATTTTCTTGAGGATCATCGCGCTGATTTGACTTGGGCTCATCTTTTCATCATGGGCTTCAACCCATGCATCACCATTATCTGCCTTAATAATTTTGTAAGGCACAAGACCTATATCTTTTTGAGTCATTGGATCTTCAAAACGACGTCCAATTAAACGCTTAATCGCAAACAACGTATTATCTGGATTGGTGACGGCTTGGCGTTTTGCAGATTGGCCAACTAACCGTTCCCCACTTGAAGAAAATGCCACCATCGACGGCGTTGTGCGTGTTCCCTCTGTATTTTCAATAATCCTTGGCTTGTCGCCATCCATGACAGCAACACAAGAGTTTGTCGTTCCAAGGTCAATCCCTATCACTTTTGCCATTTTGACTCTCCATTTAAAACTTGTTTTGCAATGGCTGATAAAATTAGCAGCCATGACCTTACTCTGCTAACAATATAGGGGGGAGCTCAGGTTTTGTCAAGTTTCTGCACTAAGAATTAGATTTTACTTCCTTCTTAAGGGAAAACATTTTGAGCCACTGGACTTAGCAAATGACTCAAAATTCTCCATAAATCCCTAATCGTCCTTTAGAGCTCTTCGCCATTTTTCAGAAAATAAAGACAAAAATAAGGGCACTATAAGATCATGACACACAGCTTAATCAAAAAAGTCCTTTAATCCGCCTTCTTTGAAACACCTACAAGAGCTGGTCGCAACAAGCGATCGTGAATGGTAAAACCTATTTGCATGACCTGAACAACCGTCCCGGGTTCAACATCATTGGTGGGGACCTCAAACATAGCTTGATGAAAATTAGGATCAAACGCCTGTTTCAAAGGATCAACCTTTTGGATCCCATGGCGCCCAAATATATTATTTAATTCAGAAAGCGTTAAATTGACGCCATCGATAAATCCTTTGTTCTCTTCGGATGCTTGATCAACGGTGGCAATCATATCGGCTGCCCGAGCAAGACTGTCGTAAACCCCTAAAATATCCCGAGAAAAGTTTGTCGCCGCATATTTTAAGGCATCTTCACGATCTTTTTGTGCTCTTTTACGTGTATTTTCTAATTCAGCAACGGCTCGCAACCACTGGTCTTTCATTTTGTCTAATTGACTTTGAAGATCTTCCTTTTCTTCGGCTTGAGTTGAAATATCAACGATATCTTCAACAGGCGTGCCAGGCGTCTTATCTTGATCTGTTTTATTTGTCATTGCTTCCTTATACCTCTTATATTTTCTATGTTTTTTATAAGCACTTATAGTCAAAAAGGCAAGCACATCCATTGATACCCAACGGAATCACACCCTCCTATTGCTAAGCCGATAGCCGCGGACATAGTGTTCATTCAAAAATTCTCTTAAACCTCCATATAGTTCCCCAAAATCGCATAATACGACAGCTGCGCATGCAGGAATAAGAAAAAAATTACTTTTTATCTCTCATTAAAATAAATATGTAGACAATTAGTAAAATTTTATGCAACCTAAATATTACAGGTACTGCTTTGTTTGTATGGAGCATGAAATGAATAAAACCCTTTCCATCACCTATCGTCCGAGCGATGATGAAGAGTTCATGAACTCGACGCAACGAGAATATTTTAAACAAAGATTATTGTCGTGGCGTGAACAGCTTTTAAAAGAATCGTCCGAAACAATCAATAATTTGCAAGTCGAAGCAATTGCGGAGGCAGATATTGTTGATTCTGCGGCAAATGAAGCTGACAGGGCCATTGAGCTTAGAGCTCGCGACCGTGAACGCAAACTGATCAACAAGATTGAAGAAGCCTTACGCCGCATTGAAGATGGAAGTTATGGTTATTGCGAAGAAACAGGGGATCCAATTAGCGTTAGACGCTTAGAAGCACGCCCCATCGCCACCTTATCCATTGAAGCCCAGGAACGGCACGAACGCCGTGAACGGCTCCAACGCGATTTCTAAAGGTAACCACCACCTTTGACCATTAAAAGTAAGGGTCAAAGGTGGGCAGTTTATCAACCAAAAGTCGGTGTGCCTTCAGTTTAAGGTTTTGTCTCAGCATGGCTGAAAAATTTCTTCAGTATATAGAGCACTAACTCTTTGAAGGATTTAAAAAATTTCGCCTTTTATCCTTAATAAAGCAACTTTTAGATCGATACATAAAAAGAGGAAAAGTAAAACTACTCCTCGCCCCTTCCATACAAGATTTTTATACCATCCCTGTCTTAATGAAATTTTTTAAGGAAAACGTTAGATTGATACCACTTAATAAACTCTGGAAAACTAGGTTGAGATAAATCTTCCTGGACAACACTGGTCACCTCTTTATCAAGCCTTAACTCATACCCCTTTAAACGACCTAGCGCCTGCGTTGCCCATTCAGCTCCTGCCGCCCTTCCTCTTTGATAAGGCATAAGGTGGTCAAATATATAGTGAAAGCCACCCAATAAGGTTAACAAACTTTTTTCATTTTGTTCGGGGAATTTTTTATCATTGGGCTGCCATTCCAAAATAAGCTTATAGTACTGGCCTAAAGCTACTTCAATTGTTGGAAGATGAGTCTGCAAGGTATGTTGGTAAATCATGGCTCCTTCCCTCATAAGATTCTCTACAATAGCCGACGAAAGACCTTGAGGGTGCTGAGAACTATTATCTTTTAAATAGCGCATAAAAACTGAACTGGTAGGAGCAAAGCTGTCGCCCATTTTTAAAAAGAAAGCAGCTTTAATGGCGTAAGCATTCTCCCATTGAGCATGCATCTCTAATCCTCGCCTCTTTGCTTCCTCTGCACCCCATACAGAAGCCTCGATCTCTAGCACCTTCTTATCAAAGATAGCCATGTGATCAGCTAATTTTTGAAATTGTTCTGCGCTTGGATTAGTTTTGCAATTTTCTTTTTCCAAATGAGTGAGATCATAAGCTGAAAAAGGCTGAATTGAGATAGATAATTTAGATCTTGGTTTAGATGGTGGGTAAAAGATCTCTTTAGTCGCTGTACCTTCTTTACTCATTTCCTGTAAAATTGGTGTTAGATGGTCAGAGAGTTGAGAGCGCCATGTGGGATAAGTATCAGGATAAAGAGGTGTCAAATCTCCACAACCGCGATACCCATCTTTAAAACGGCGTGATTTTCCAAATAATTTCTCATTTTTACTACGAACCTTTGTTGCAACCCCCGCCCGTTTTTGACCTACAAAATCGACAAGGTCTTGAATGTCGGGCTTAGATGGCTTAGTTAATTCTGTGGTAAGAAATTGAAAGACTCCATCAATAATTTGAGGCGTCATCTGCTGAAATTTTTTATGAGCTTTTTCCCCATAATTACCAATAAATTGCTGTGACGGATTATGCGTTGAGAAAGATCCTTCTGCATCCATAGCGTCCAGGGTAGTTCCTCCCATTAAAGAAGCCATTGCAACAAGAAAAATATTTTTTTTGACACTATTAGAATATTGAATTTTCATTTTAATTTATTCCCATCAGGATATTAAATTTTAAAATTTTTATATTTTCTGTGATTTTTAAACTATTAAGGGGGTAGATGTAAAGGTAAACTTTAAATTCTTTTTTGTACCAGTTTTTTATACTCGATCCGCCTTAAATTTTTTTAAGGAAAACATTAGATTGATACCATTTACTAAACTCTATCATATCAGGTTGAGAGAGGCTCTCTTGAAAAACACTGATTATATCTGGGCCAAATATTATCTCATATCCTTTTAAACGACTGAGTGCCATATCTTTACCATTAAACCTTCAAAAAATTCAGTGGAAATTAGTAGAAAAAATTACTCATAGAAGTATTTTCGATACCTCTCTTCAAAAGGGCAATCCTCAAAAAAACCTCATCTTACCTGAAGGAGGATCTACCGCTTAGAAGCTTTCCTTCCAAACGGCAGACCCAGTGCTATGAATTATCGCTTATCGAATGTCAGCTTTAGCATTTTCTTCAGCTTGAAGTTTACGGGCCAACGCTTCATCATTTTTAATTTGCTCTGCTCGTCTGCCTTCTTCAGCTTGAAGTTTACGAGCCAACGCTTCATCTTTCCTGATTTGCTCTGCTCGTCTGCCTTCTTCAGCTTGAAGTTTACGAGCCAACGCTTCATCTTTCCTGATTTGCTCTGCTCGTCTGTCTTCTTCGGCTTGAAGTTTGCGGGCTAACGCCTCATCTTTTCTAATTTGCTCTGCCTTCCGATCTTCTTCAGCCTGGAGTTTGCGAGCTAACGCTTCGTCTTTTCTAAGTTGCTCTGCCCGCGCAGTTTCTTTTCTTAAGCGAGCATCACGCTCGGCAGTCCTAGCCTTCATTTCCTTTATAGAAGAATCTCTTAGCGTATCTCCTCTATAACTGCTGTATGAATCATGAGAGGGTGCAGAATTGAAAACAGTTCTATTTTGAACAGTTGCCCTGTTAGAGTGGGAGGCATTACGGGTGTTATGATAACCTGTTATGGCGTCATAGTCAGTCCTAGATGAAGAGGTTCCCATTGCCCGCTGTTTATGACGCAACTTTTCTTGCTGACGCTGATCTTCCCGATCCATACGTTCTTGCTCTAACATACACTTCGAAAAAGCATCGCTTCCATATTCAAATCCATAGGAGAAACAGGTTTGTCGATACCGCGCCAATTCATCTTCTCTTGTCATACACCCTACCAACAAAGTAGATACCATGCCAAGGAACAATATTTTTTTTGAGACTGACTTCATTTCTATTCACCCAATTATATTTCATACTTTATTGGTTAACGTTCTGATACAAATCGACCAAAAATAGACATATCAACATTTTTTAATTTGTAAAACATCATCGATGCCTTCAATAGAAGTAGTGTAAATAGATAAGTTTGCAATAGGAAAGTTATTTTCTTACAGAATTTTTCTTAATAGACAGGACATGATTATTCTGCAGGATTTTTCTTAGGCTGAAAAACACACTATTTATTTTGAATCCCTTGAGTCTCATCAATAAAAAAACCGGACTATTTTAAGGCCGGTTTTCCTGAGTCTTATCACTTTGCAGAGTGCCGCTCTTTTCGCTTTTTTAAGCGATGTGATTGATATTGAAAGTAGGCACTGCGGAAAGTTGCATAGGGATCTGCTGCGTTGTCCACCACATCGTCAACAGATTCGAGAACTAGGTTTCTATGGTGAATCGCATCAACGCCCGCTATAGCTGTGGGGACCCAAGAATCGCCATGATGACTATCACCATTAAAGTAATAGTTGTAGGGTTGCATGAAATAATCGCCCCCCATCCCTACCACATGGCGCACGCTTGATGGCCCAAGGATCGGGATAATTAAATATGGACCAGTATTAACACCCCACACACCCAATGTTTCATTAAAGCTTGTTTCTTCTCCTGGCAACCCCAGATCAGCAGCCGCATCAAATATCCCTAAGATACCAACTGTCGTATTAATAAAAAAACGAGCTACCGCTGTTGCCGCTTGTTTTGGCTCCCCTTGCAATAAATGATTGGTCGCTGTGATTGGAGACTTAAGATTAGTCAAAACGTGCCCTGCTCCATCGCGGGCTGGCTGAGGCAAGACTAAGCGCCACGCAATTGCTAATGGCTTCATCACCAAACCATCAATGACACTGTTAACCGCATACATACCTCTGTTAAAAGGCTCTAACGGATCATTAACTTCGCCCACTGCAGTTTCTTCCTCACTATTAGAAGAACCGGATTGGCTTTCCGCAAGAATAGGACAGATAAGAATAGTCGCTAGCAGCAGCTCTCTGAAGATTTTCATAAAAATTATCTCTATTTATTACTACATATTTTTTTGTAAAACTTTATCATACAATTTGCAAGGCTCTCATAAGAAAAAAACCGATCAAAAGATCGGCTTTTTATTAAATCAAAGGCTCATTTATTCCGTTTTTGATGGAGCAGCCGGCACACCAGCTGCTATAACTCCTAATAACGCCGTTGGAATTGTTTGCTCAATAACAATGGAAGGCTTTCCGTCAATAACTTCTTCCTTACCCATACTCTTAAGTGTCGTCTTTGCTAGCTCAGAATAAGTGGGAATCTGGGCCTTCTGTTCTGGCGTAAACTTCTTCGCCATCTCAGGGTGGTCCGCTACTTTTTGGATATAAGTTTGCAAATCACGCAATAAAGCATCATAATTCTTAACTTTCACATTAATAACCATATTATCCTGGCCAACAGTGGCTTTAGCATACACCCCATAATCTGTGGTTGACACGTCCAACTTGGCCGTACCTAATTTTTTCTCAAAATTCCCCTTTGCCTCAAGATCTACAACGATTTTGCCAAGCGATACTAAATTAGGAGTAAGAGCCTGGAAAGCATCTTCCGTTAAATCGATATCCGGTTTAATGACTTTGAGACGCTGGAAGATTGCTTTGGGCAAAACAGCTTGCAATTGGGAGCTAACTTCGCCGTCGACTCGATATTTTAGCTCAGCATCAGTTTCTTCACCCTCTTGTGGTAATTTAATTTTTACTTCAGTATTCAACGACGATCCCAACATTAAATCTTCTGAGGTAGCTTCAACCGTCGATCCCATGAAGGACTTGAACAAATCTACCACATGACCTTGAGAAGCCAACATCGCTTTAAAGTCTGCAATAATTTGGCTTATATTACCATCAAAAGACACCTGCCCTTTCATATCCCGCTTAGCATCTGTAAAACCAGCTATAGGCGCATAAAAATTAGATAGATTTGGGGCATCAGGTTGCTTAGGCAATAAGGGCTGAATAAGTTTAAAAATTTCACCCATCTCTATTTTAATGCCTTTTGTATCGTAATCATATGTAACCTTTTTACCAACAGCAGACTTTTCGCTGGTGAAAAGCGAATGAGATTGATCGACAGATGCCATAGGCTGGTCGGCTCCCTTGCTTTTCAAAATATAATGCCCTGTGTAAACAGAAGTCTTATCGACATATTCTGCCATGAAATCAGTTAAACTTTTGCCTTTTAAACTGGGAATATGGGACAAATTTAGGACAGCGGCGCCTGTATCTCCCTCAACCTCCATGGCCAAAGACTTACCAGCAATTACGCTTGTAATTTCATAACTGGTGGCTGGCGTCAGCAGTGTTAGCTTATTTAAAATTGGCGTATACTGTAATTTAAGGGGAGTATTGATCTCTAACTGGATCTGGCCGAAGTTTGCTTCTGGCATCATTACTGGAATGTTTTGAAGATGGTTGACCAAATCAATGGACAGCCCATCTACGACAATTTGAAATTTATACTTATCAATGCTGACCGCCTTGGTTTTAAACATATCCGATGTTGCCAAAGACTCTTTAAAGTATTCGGCTTCAGTTGCAAATTTTTCAACGGCTAAATAATACCCGGCCGCAGCAACAACAGCACAGACTCCAACAGCCGATAACAAAATTTTTTTCATGGGGTTCCTTTCTGAGAGTATGAGAGTATAAGCACAGTGTACCTATAAAGGTATCCAAAATTACCAACAAATCAACCGCGCGATAAAAATGTAGCAGCTTGCGCGACTAATTCACTCAGGATACCTTGTGTTGATTGCTCTTCCTTAACCATTCCGACACTCTGACCTGCCATAACAGATCCATTCTCTACATCGCCTTCCACAACAGCTCGGCGGAGAGCGCCTCCCCAGAAATGCTCGACTTCAAGCTGAGCATCTTTAAGGTCGATACTCCCCTGATCCAGCTTAACAATCATATCGCGTTGAAATTCTGCGAACTTGATAGAGGCGGCATTCTGTAAGGCACGCACAGGAATAACGGGCAAGCGTGAATCAAGTTGAACGGAGGCTATGGCGTCGCGAGCACTCGCTCGCAAAAAGGCTTTCTTGAAAGCGGGGTGAGCTTGGCATTCTGTCGCACAGACAAACCGTGTGCCCAACTGTACACCGGAAGCGCCCATCAATAAATAATTAGCAATTGTCTCCCCACGGCCAATACCACCAGCGACAAACACGGGCACCTCAGTAATATGGGGCAAAATCTCTTGAGTCAAAACACTGGTGGAGACCGGACCGATATGACCGCCCGCTTCATTACCTTCAATGACGAGAGCATCCACCCCTAAACGGATCAACTTTTTGGCCAAAGTCAATGTGGGGGCAAAGCACATCAACTTAATATTGGCCGCCTTAATTTTAGCAATAGCATCAGCGGGTGGTAAGCCTCCAGCCAGAACAATATGGCTAACCTTATTATTAACACAAACATCAATCAATTCCATCAGTTGTGGGTGCATTGTGATGAGATTGACACCAAAAGGTTTGGACGTTAAGGATTGAGTCGCTTTAATTTCGTGATCCAAAAGATCAACGGGCATTGCCCCACAGGCGATAACACCAAAGCCACCAGCATTAGAAATTGCAGAAACAAGATGGCGTTCCGAAACCCAGCTCATGGCGCCACCAAGAATTGCAGCTTCTGTCCCTAAAAAGTCACAGCCCCGCTGCCATAGTTTTTGGAGAGTTGTCATTGATTTGATCCAGATTAAAATGATAATGTAAATAACGCACCAGCTCACAAGCTTGAGCTTCATGAACTCCGATGCTAAACTTTTGTGTTGTTAGCGTAGCAAGATAAGTTGAAAAGTCAAGGTTTTTCATAGCTTGCAACAGTTTTTGGCTATATCCGTTTTCTGTAATAAGCCCCCGCCCCACAAGAGTTACCTTAGCAAGATCCGATATCACAGAAATTTGTGATTCTGAGGCAATCTTATGCTCCTCTAAGACCATCAGCACCCAGGTCAAATGCCCATGAGGAATAAACAAGTCAATATGGCCACCCTGGATCATATTCATGACCATCATTTCATGAGGGATGTCAGCCTTTCCTAAAAGGGACCGAACTTTCTTAATATTGGTTGATAGTTTATCACCCACACCTACAGTTAGTTTAAGCCACCCCGTGCTGTGGGTAACCCCACTGATGCCGACCTCGACCAACTGAGCCGAACTCGTAACCATCGTTCCCGGTTTATCCTCAAAGCTAGAGAGAACCTGAACGGGTACATCTGACATCATCGCCTTCCCAACGGATCGCGGATGTAAAACCTTTGCGCCTTGCGCGGCTAATTCTAGCATCTCAGCATAGGATATTTCATCCAGCTTACGAGCAAAGGGCACTATACGCGGATCCGCCGTATAAACGCCATCCACATCCGTATAAATATCACAGCGATCGGCCTTAACGGCAGCAGCAATCGCCACAGCTGTTGTATCGGATCCGCCACGCCCTAGAGTTGTAATACGATGGTGTGAGTTTACACCTTGAAACCCGGCAACAATGGGAACAATTCCTTCTTTCCAGCAAACTTCAAGGGATTGGGTCTCAATGGATTGTATAGTCGCCCGTCCGTGGCAGTTATCAGTCTTGATCGGAATCTGCCATCCCATAAACGATTGGGCAGGAACGCCGATTTGCTGTAAAGCCAAGGCTAATAAGGCGGTGGTAATTTGTTCCCCCGTAGAGACGACCGCATCATATTCGGGCAGCGATTCAACACCCCCCAAGGCTTTAGCATAACCCACTAACTGATTTGTTACACCCGCCATAGCTGAAACCACCACGGCAACTTGATGCCCCGCTTCCACTTGCCGGCGTACTTTTAGGGCGACATGTTCCAACCGACCAATATCAGCAACAGATGTTCCGCCAAACTTCATAATGATACGCAACGCCAGGGACTCTCTTTAATCTTATCAACTATTATGTCATACTGCATTCTATACACGATCCTGGGTAATACATGCAAATATGTCAGATTTTAAAATAAACACACTTGATCCGGCAGAAATTGCTCGATTTTCAAAAATCAGCAGCCAATGGTGGGATGAAAATGGTCCCTTTAAGCCCCTCCATCATCTTAACCCTACTCGGCTTGACTATATTACCAAACAGCTTTCCCAGCACTATTTTAAAAATACGGACAAATCCTTGAACTTTCAAGGACTATCCATTCTCGACATTGGATGTGGGGGCGGGCTAATTACAGAACCCCTGACACGCCTTGGCGCCACCGTCACAGGAATTGATGCCAGCGAAAAAACCATTGAGATTGCCAAGGCGCATGCAGCCTTAATGAATCTGGGCATTCAGTACACCTGTACAACAGCAGAAGACCTCGCGACAACGCAGCAACAATACGATGCGGTTTTAGCTTTAGAAATCATTGAGCACGTCGCTGATGTCAGTGGTTTTATTAAAACCTGTCAGCAGCTTGTTAAACCGGGCGGGCTCGTTATTTTCTCAACCATCAACCGGACCCTTAAATCTTATGCCATCGCCATTGTCGGCGCAGAATATGTGATGCGCTGGTTACCGGTAGGGACTCATGACTGGAAAAAGTTCTTAACACCCAGCGAGCTTGGCACACGCATCAGAGAATCAAGCCTCACAATCCAAGATATTACCGGTATGTCCTTCAACCCTCTTAACTGGTCGTGGCGTCTATCACGTGATTTAGATGTGAATTACTTTATCACAAGCGTTAAAAAATAAGAGTATTTTTATAGAGTCTTTTTTTGAGGCCGTTCTTATCCCCTTCCTTTCCCGGCCTTGATCCCCAATCAAGTTGAGGACAGGGCTGGGAGCTCGAGCTTACAAATGAAATTGACACATTTAGACGGGCACGGCATAGTATTGGTATGTTTAGTCTCCCCTTATACTGGGGAAATCAATCGTCTTCGTAAAAAGATGTTCGATAGGGAACGCGGTGTGAGTCCGCGACTGTCCTCGCAACTGTAAGTGCTGAGCTAATTTCCATTATGTCACTGGAACCTATATTCTGGGAAGACGGGAAAAGGCGAAGACGCACAAAGTCAGGAAACCTGCTAAACAATTACCACGTTTTCATGGGCGAGTGCACCTGATGAAGCCAAATCCGGTTGTGGTGAGGATGATATCACAAACGGAGAATTCCTTGATTTACCGCCCCCTATTTTTTACTTTTCTGATAGCATCCGCGATGGCGACTCCTACAACGCCAATTGTGGTAACCGCCAAACGTCATGAGTCTTTTCGACTACCTCCCTCAACCAAAACGACAACATTCACCCAAGAAAAAATAAAAAAGAATCAATACACGCAAGTGACAGAAGTTATCAACGCCACGCCGGGTTATACGGTTATCCAATCAGGGGGCATCGGTCAACAAAGCTCAATTTTCGTGCGAGGGACCAATTCAAACCATGTTCAGGTTCGTCTGGATGGAATGCGGATCAATTTGCCGGAAGCATCGAATGGCACGGTTGATGCTGCTTTACTGACAACCCAAAACCTTAACATGATTACATTGCTGCGCGGTGGTCAAAGTAGCCTTTATGGTGCGGATGCCATTGGCGGGGTCATTCTTTTAACAACTCCCAAGGGAACCGGAAACTTTGAAGAAACCCTCCGGCTTGAAACGGGTAGTCAAAAAACCATCAATGCTTATGGACATTTAGCGGGGGGATTTAAAAATTCTGGCCTTTATTTAGGCGTCTCGCGATTTGCAACAGGCGGCATTCATCAAACTCCGCCAGAATATCGACAAGCGACGGGGCATTATCCCCGACTGCCTTATCGTCAAGGCAGCTATGCGGCTCGGTTTGACCATCGGTTTAATGACGCTATTGATGTGAGTTGGATTAGCCGTTTATCATCAGCGAGCTTATCCTATCAGCTAAGAGAAAAAGCCGTCCCTCAACAGCGTCAGCAAGCTTTGCAACGCCTTCTCTTGACCGTAAAGCCCACCTCATTTTGGCAGCATCAACTCGGGTTTGGTTATTTAACAACCGATCAAAGTAATGCACGCCATGATCCCGCCTTTACAAAAACCCACGGACAACGCCAGCAGTTTGATTGGGCTCAAACGTTTGAGAATTCTAAAGCAGGCTCAGTATCGATTACCGCCGAAACCAGCAAAGATTCAGCCCGCCATCATGATAATCTCCTAACGGCATCCTTTGACCAAGCATCCCATGCTTTGGGCGCTCTGTGGCAAAAGAAATGGCACTGGATTGGCATTGATATCAGCGCTCGTCATGATAAAATATCACGGTTTCATCACGGTAATACCCATCGCCAAGGAATTATAATTACCCCCTTTAAGTCCACAAAACTCTTAGCAAGCCATAGCACAAGCTTTAAAACCCCAACCTTATATCAACTTTATGCTAAAACACCTTATTTTGTGGGTAATCCGAAACTGAAACCTGAAAAAGCCCATCAATGGGAAGCTGGGTTTGAACAACGACTTGGAGGGCAATTCTTATGGGAAGAAACCTATTTTATCAATCACCTAAAGGGCCTTATTGATGCAACGCCTGATTGGAAATCAATCACGAATATAGGGCGGGCACGCACCAGTGGATTAGAATCAATTTTAACCTGGCTCGGCATAAAAGGATGGTCTGCAGACATTAACCATACATATACAAAAGCCAAGAATCTTGTAACCAGTCAGCGGTTGTTACGGCGTCCGTTAAGCAAGCTATCGGGACGCGTTTATTATAGCCACGATAATTGGCTGTGGACGATGGAAGTTTCTCATACAGGTCGACGCCATGATGTTCATCCCCTTACTTATAAACCTATTATGGCAAAACCCTATACGCTCGTGAATTTTAAGACCCAGAAAAAATTTTCTGATTCATTGACTATTTTTGGTCGCATCGAAAATTTGTTTAACCGTAAGATTCAGGAACCAGTCGGTTTTCGTAAGGCAGGGATTAGTATTTTTATTGGACTGGAGAAAACCATTGGCGACTAACCGTTTCATCGGAGGATATACAAGCTCTATTTTAATATCCGGGATCGTCCATGCTATCCCTTTTACCCTCATGACGATCAGTGATGATCACCCTTCCTCAATATCCGCAACACCCCTCACCATCGAGGTTGACTGGCAACAGTCCTCTGCCCTCCAATTACCACTTCAGCCCCCAAAAAGGTCTGCCGTGGCTAACTCAAAAGAATCTGAGAGTCCTCCTTCTAACAATCCCCCTAAAAGACAAACGGATATCCAGCTGTCATCCTCCTCCTCAACACCTTTTACTCCTGTAGAAAAAGGGGAGAATTTAACCTTTACTAACCATAAGCCACTCTATCCAGAGGAAGCGCGCCTCTTGGGAATAGAGGGAACTGTTATGCTTAAGTTCACCCTTTGTCCTGATGGAAAAATCCAAGATGTTCAAGCCTTAGACCCTAGGGCTCATCCTATTTTAGAACAGGCCGCCCTTGAGCAAGTCAAAGGCTGGAGATTCCATGCTTCACCTTCAAACCACTCTATAACAGTACCGATTAAGTTCGAACTCGAAGAATAAAGAGGAAATACTTTGTAGACGCCCCGACAGTAAAACATCCAGATAAAAAATATCTATTTTTTAATTTGATTAAAAAATTTTCACCCCCTAAACTGATAAATGAATCGATGGTGCGTTGCTAACTCAACGCTTAAAATAGGAATCCGGTCCCAAGCCGGAGCTGCCCCCGCAACTGTAGGTGGTAAGTCATAGGATCAGCGCGTCACTGGTTAAAACCGGGAAGACGATCTTAATGATGATGACCCACAAGCCAGGAGACTTGCCGTCGGGATTCAACACATATCTCTGTCGAAAGAGATATAGTGAATGCTAAACATCGGGCGGGGTGCACCGGTTGAAAGCCAGAGGCTGTACCATCATTTCCTCTACTTTCCCCTATACCTAGCCCTTATGAATATGAGGGTATTATGCAAGCAAAACCACAAACGCTATCTTATGACTTTGATCAATTTGGACATTTAGTCCCTTTTATACCAAATCCCACCACCATCCCTTTCCCGCAAACTTTCGAAGAAAGGGAACTGTATCGTAAAAAAGCCAGCCCCTCTCAAGCACAGAAAATAAAAATCTCTGTGCTTACGCTTGATCCATCTCGCGACACCCTGCTCACGGATTTTGGTAAAGCTACGCTCGACGACCGCTATCTTCTCGAAGGCGAGACCTATCAACAACTGTTTGCCCGTGTTGCCTGTGCGTATGCCGATGACCGCCATCATGCTCAACGGCTGTACAATTATGTTTCGCGGCTCTGGTTTATGCCAGCAACGCCCATCCTGTCTAATGGTGGCGCCAATCGGGGATTGCCCATCTCTTGCTTTTTGAACGCCATTCAAGACGACCTTCCCGCCATTGTGGACAAATGGGTGGAAAATGTATTTCTAGCCTCCAATGGCGGCGGTGTTGGCACTTATTGGGGTGGCATTCGGGGGTTAGGAGAACCAGTGGGCCGCGCCGGGAAATCATCCGGGATTATTCCTTTCATTCGGGTGATGGACTCGTTAACCCTCGCCATTAGTCAAGGATCCTTACGCCGCGGATCCGCCGCCGTTTACCTGGATATCCATCATCCGGAGATAGAAGAATTCTTAGAAATCCGCAAACCATCGGGTGATTTCAATCGTAAAAGCCTCAATTTGCATCACGGCATTAATATCACGGACGCGTTTATGCACGCTGTCATCAATGATAGTGACTTTGATCTTTTAAGCCCTAAGACCAAAAAACCAATCAAAATGGTGAATGCACGTCTCTTATTCCAAAAGATATTGGAGACACGGCTGCAAACTGGCGAGCCTTACATTATTTTTACGGATACGGCCAATAAATTCCTGGCAAAACACCTCAAAAAACTTGGTCTGTCCGTCAGAATGTCAAATTTATGTAGTGAGATCCTCTTACCAACGGGCATCGATCACTTGGGCAACGACCGAACAGCGGTATGCTGCTTATCATCTTTAAACGCAGAAAAATGGGATGAATGGCATGACCACCCTCTGATTATCGAAGACATTTTAAGATTCTTGGATAATGTCCTGCAGAACTTTATTGAAACAGCGCCTGACTCCATGCAGTCAGCTAAATATTCAGCCATGCGGGAACGCTCAGTCGGATTGGGCTTAATGGGTTTTCATTCTTTACTACAAGCCAAAGGAATTCCGTTTGAAAGTGCGATTGCCAAATCCTGGAATAGGCGCCTCTTTAAGCATATCAAGAAAGCAGCCGATGCAGCGTCGGTCAAGCTAGCTGAAGAACGGGGCGCTTGTCCAGATGCCGCCGAGTGTGGCTTTAAAACCCGCTTCAGCCATAAGATTGCCATTGCCCCAACAGCCTCTATCAGCATCATTTGTGGCGGTACCAGCGCCTGTATCGAGCCGATCCCCGCTAACATTTACAATCACAAAACCCTGTCGGGTAATTTTGTAGTCAGGAATAAATATCTAGAAGACTTGTTGAAAGCTAAGAATCTTAATACAGAGGCCGTTTGGCAATCCATTATTGAAAAAGAAGGATCGGTACAGCATCTGGAGAGATTGACGCCCGATGAAAAAAGTATCTTTAAAACAGCCTTTGAAATTGACCAACGCTGGATTATTGAATTCGCTGGCGACAGATCTCCTTATATCTGCCAAGGCCAATCCTTAAATCTATTTTTGAAATCTGACATCGACAAGTGGGATCTTTTAATGCTGCATTGGACCGCCTGGGAAAAAGGTGTTAAAAGCCTTTATTATTGCCGCTCAAAATCTCTACAACGCGCAGAATTTGCTGGATCACAACAAAAAACCATCCATCAGCAAAGCCAAACGACAGATTACGAAGAATGCCTTGCTTGCCAATAGGAATACCCCTTATGAAAAAAGATTTTAGCCATATTGACCCCCGAGCTTTGATTAACGCAGGAAAAATAGGACTTCTCGATAGCACCGGAACCTATGACATTAACCGATATTCTTGGGCCTATCAAGCCTGGAAAAAGCAACAACAAATCCATTGGTTGGGAGAAGAAATTCCCCTCAGCGAAGATTTAAAAGACTGGACTTCAGACCGTCTAACGCCGGAAGAGCGGAACTTGTTGACCCAAATTTTTCGCTTCTTTACGCAGTCCGATATTGAAGTGAGCGACAACTACTTCAAGCGTTACATACCTATTTTCCAACCCTTGGAAATTCAGATGATGATGGCGGCGTTCACCAATATGGAAACCGTTCACATTGATGCCTATGCGTTGTTGTTGAAAACCTTAGGTATGCCGCAAACAGAGTTTTCTGCTTTCCGAGACTATACAGCCATGACAGCTAAGGCTGACTATATGCAAAGCTTTGGTACTAAAACGTGTGCAGATGTCGCCCGCACGCTAGCGATGTTTGGTGCCTTCACCGAAGGGTTATCCCTTTTTGCCAGTTTTGCCATGTTAATGAATTTTCCGCGATTCAATAAAATGAAGGGAATGGGCCAGGTAGTTTCATGGTCTGTGCGGGATGAAAGCTTGCACTGCGAAAGCATGATCAAGCTGTATCATGAATGGGCCAAGGAAACAGGCTCAGTCACTCAATCGGTCAAAGATGATATTACGGATGTGGCCCAAACCATTATTCAGCTCGAGGATAAATTCATTGAGCTTGCATTTTCTTTGGGAGATGTGGACGGCATGGCTATGACGGATATGAAAAACTATATTCGGTATATATGCGACTGGCGGTTGGTACAGCTACAACTCCCCCCTCTGTTTGGCTATTTCGAGCACGCAGGAACAGGACACAAGCAACTCAAGGGCCACCCCCTCCCCTGGCTACCATTGGTGCTTAATGGCGTAGAACATGCCAACTTTTTTGAAAACCGAGCCACAGAATATTCTAAAGCGGCAACCCAAGGAGAATGGCATGGCGATGGGGGAAGCTGGGCTCGGTTTGAGAAATATAAGGGACGGTCGATGGAGTAGACTTTGAGCGGCGGAAATCTCTTTCCCGGCCGTTCTTATCCTCCTTCTTTTCCCGGTCGAAGAACCAGGAAGATCAATCTCTTTCTTATTCGTCGAGATGGTGGTGCAAGGCCGAGCGACTTGGTATGTGTGCTTGCTTTCTAAGCGGCGGGCTTTAGCAAAGCCACTCAGTTTATTAAACCGTCGTTTCTTCTTAATTTCTTGGCGTTGGTACCAATCATAGACAGGTTCCTGCGCATAGCTACCACTCGCGCCTAAGAAGATTTTGTCCGTGCCGGTCGTGAGCATGCCGATATCTAAGGCGACGCCTTCGGAATAGACAGAAATCTCACCGTCTTGGATTGAGGGGGCTTGGACTGTCGCGAGGAAGTCATTGTACTTATCGCCCGTCAGTAACAGGTTATAGTGGTTGAGACCCCCGCGCTGTTCGGCGTTAAGACCGACCCCACCCTGCTCACCATACACCGTATGCAAGAGGGTGAGCGGTTCGCAATGGGCATATTTTACTTTTAAATGAGGAAAGGTATTGCGGGCAGTCTAGGGCCCTGCCCCGATAAAGATGGGATCTTTAGTCCTCTTCTTTTTCCCATGTTATGGGGTTAAAACCAAACATAGAAGCCCCTATTTCTCTAGCCATTTCTAAAGATTTTGAACCTAAATATTTTTCTATATCTCTTGTTGGCTTTAGTTTTGCCAATAAAGGCTCAATAAAACTGACATCTACTACACAACGGGTCTCAATATCTTCATGATTTGCCAATTCCTCTATAAGCTCAAAGGCTTTCTTTATTTCAGCTTTATTCTTCAGAGAATCTTCAGAAATTAAGCTAAAAACGTAATCAAAAAAGACGTCTTCATATATTGTATGTGCCGTTAATTCTGGATCTCCCAGAGTTTCATGAATGATTTTTTTGTACCTATCATCCTTAAACAGTTTAGGAAAAGTAGCAAAAAGCTTATCATTGCAATACTTAGAAAAATCAAACCTACTCAATTTATTGTCCTCCTGCCATCTTTATCGCTTCTCTTAAATCCTTTATTACAGCCTCTGCTGCAGTTCGATCAACTCTTGAAATATTAGAATTAGGATTACTTAAAATTCGCGTTAAGTGTCTTATTCTATCCTGGCATTTAACAAGATGTTTAGGATATTGTCCACTAATGATTTCCTTCCTTAATGCCTCAGCAGATCCACCAGGATACTTATTCCCAGGCCGATATAACTCATTGGCAACTTTTTGAAGTTCCTTATTCTCAAAGTTGGGCTTATTAGGGATCCAATCTTTATCTTTAGCCTTATCATTGTGCCACCTATCTTTATCATTTTTCTTCCATTTATCGCCTTCATGATCATCTGGTTCCCAATCTGGTGGCGGAAGGGATGAGCTTGAAGAAGTATTATTTACTCGGGAAGTAGGCTTCGCTCCCCCACTATTGCTCGCTTGCTTAATAAAGATATCTGACTGGGGACCAGAGGCAGATCTCTCTAAAGAAACGGAGGTTTCTACTTGTACTTGCGTATACGCTTCCACAACCCTAGAATCATGCTCGGTTAGTTTCTCTTTACCCTTGTCTGTCCTGGGGTTATAGATACCAGGAATAGGGACATCGCCGGTCGGATAAGCATGAGCATTTTGGCTCATCCAGTTTTGACTGCGAGAGGCTTGGATATCACTATAACCTTGCCTTAAGTCTTCTCGGTAAGCTGCGGCTCGATCGGCAGAGGCTCTTTGGGTTTCTTTGTAATACTCGTAAACCCGATGAACACCATACCCAACACTCCCCGCAACAACAGCTCCCCCTCCAAATATTGGGTTTTTAGGGGCTCGCGCCATTCCTCTCCCCATCGCACTTCCCAGGGTTGCTTCACCACTCCCGATGGCAGCTGCTCGAACAGCCATAGTCCCAGACAGGCTTGCTTGGGGGGCTAAGACGCGGGAAGTTGCTAAAGTGCTAGCCCCCATCATCGCCATAGTCTGGAGCGATTCATTCGAGCTTTCACTCATTCCACCCAGAATAGGGTGCGTATATCGAGTTAACGTTTCTTTAGCACGCTCAACCACACTCGCACGGTTGAGTTCTTTCACCTCGATGAGTTGATACCTCTCAATCAACTGATTCCGGCTACTGAAAGAAGTTTCATACTGATGAATAAGGCCACGTACCTTATCAGCCATGCCTTGCAACTCTTGACTCGTGGCAACACGCTTGTCTCGACTTGCCACATCAAACAGTAAACTAGAGACATCCTCCGTCACAATGGCTGGATTGCCGCTCTCCCCTTGGTAACGACCTTGCTGTAACCGCTTATGCTCAGCCTTTAACTCTTTCCAGTCTTGCAGAGCTTTTTCCAACTCTGCTTCTGCTTGGACACACGTTGCTTCGTCTTCTTCTGCTTGTTTGTACTGTTCAAAAAAGTCGGCAGTGGCCGTGTCAGAAATGATCGATAATCCTGTTAAGACATGTGCACTATTATAAGTCAATGCATTCCGGGCAGCCAGTTGTGCTGCTTCAATATCCCCACCAATGGCTTGGGCGGTAATTACCGCTGCTATTTCGCCACACGCCTTGAGGTTTTTGAGTTCCTCTGCCAGCAAGGTTTGATGACCTTTTGTATAAGCTTGAGTCCCGGGAGTGAGACCGTCCTTTGCCAGGCGGTTCTCAATCCGCTTTAAGGCTGATGGCATCATGGCTTCGGCCAGCATTTCTGCAGAAGCAGCCCCAATGGCACCGCCTTTGGCGGCCTTTTTAACCTCTTTACGATTGCCGCCGCTCAGTTTTGCATTGGCGGCTCGCGTTGCCGCGCCTAACGCTGCATGAGAGACCTTGTGCGACAGATAGTTATAAAGATCAATCTTGCCAGTCCTTAGATCTTGCTCAATTTCTACTTTCCGACCCGCGCCAATCTGGCTCGCCCCAAACTGAGCCGCTGTATCCGTCACCAGATTAATCCCAGCCTCTTTAAGCTGATCACGCCAATTGCCGTAGACAAGGCCGCGCGCAGCACCATTATAAATGTAAAATTCTTTTAGCGATCTGTTGGTTCTCTTTTGAACGAGGCGGTAATAGCATGTACTCTTCACAAGAATCAAGAAATTTTGCTAAATTATCTTCGTTAATACCTTCAAGCAATAACTGATCGATTTGTAAGGCGTAAGAAAGATATTCATCATTGCCTGCTCCTAACTCGGAAATGCCAATGGGGTCCCACTCTTTAAAAAGTAATTCATTTATATTCTTAACTTTATCACTTATTTGGACTGACATTTGGTTTTCCTCTCACTACGGTAACTACTTTACCCTTTAAATTTGTTATCACATAAAATTCATTTGCTTTATCATAAAAACCATTTAATGAATTTTTTGCTTCAAACTTTTTCCCTGTTTTTATCGCATTTTCCACAACAGAAGGAGGGATTCCTCTATTCTGCATTTGATCAAGGGCATGCCCTGAGAACATTCTACCCTTAATACTCGTCTCAACATTTCGGCTTCGTTGATAAACAGCATTTTTAAACTCTGTTCCTTTCTTTCCCATAAAGCCTGTATGGCCAACTTTAGTAAGATTAATAAACTTCTCAGCAGATATCCGATTTACTGAGGAGCGCAGATGTGATTTAGCAATAAAAGATGCCTTGTGGCTCATAGTTGCCAAATCCAACCCACTTAACATACTCTTGCTAGCAGGCTTGCCCCTTGTCATGCCGACAACAGCCAGACCGGTTAAAGCACTACTGCCCATTGCTTCGGCTAAATAGCGGTTACGGTTGCTTTCCAACTGATCTCGGCCAATGCTTTGAGCATAGTCCGCAAACTCACTCAATTTCGAGTGAATATGGGGAGCGCTTGCGTCAATTACTTTATCGGCAACCACAGCTGAAGTATATCCTGTGGCCATACCAATCACTGCTCCCGGAACAGCACCAATTCCACCCGCCATACTTCCTAAGGCCATTCCTTCCAAACCTCCGACCAGCATAGCCATGGCATAACTGGCAGCACTCGTTACTTGTGGTACATGCGCCGTTGCTTGAGACAAATATCCTTTCACACTCTCAAGTTTTTCGGCCATATGCGGATATTGCTGCGCATAACTATCGACTGACTGCCCCACACACTTAATTTTATTGGCAAATCCTTTATACAGGTCGGCCAAATCTCCGATTCTATCCAGGGTCGTTTGCATGGATTGGACAAACGGCGTTCGCTTTGATTGAGTCGAGACATGCAGGAATAAGGATGATACATCTTCGGCCACACTTAAGTCTCCCGCTAAATTGCTGTTATAGCGAGCCTTTTCCCGCAGTTCTAACCGCTCCCGAATCTTTTCAAGCTCTGCATAAGCGCCTTCAAGTTCTTGCTCAAGACGCACCATTTCCTGTTTGGCTTGCTCTGCTTCTTCGAGTTGTTTGGTCAGCTCATCTTTAAGTGCTAGACTAGGCAGCTCTTGAATAGTGGTAAACACCAAGGCAAAGTTATAGTAGAAAAAAATCCCCGCGCTTTGGCGGAGATAAAGTAATATGAATCTACCATTGGAACAGCAAGTAGTTATTCGAGACAAGCTTTTTTCTTCGCTAGGCGTTTTTCTAAAACTTCTTTCGCATCTTCTGCACAGACATCCCATTCATCATGAGTAAGTCTTTCTAAAATATCTAAAGGTGTATGCCGGTTAAATACTAATCGATGTCGAACACTTTCATCTGGATCACAAACAAACTTTTCAAAAAGTCCTCGCGTCAGATTGGGTTTTTCAGCGATTCGGACGCGTATATCAACATCTTCATCATCCGCCAAATAAATAATCATATTGAGAGAGATAGAAGTATTACCAGCAATATATTCTTTCATATCCAGATCTTTTTTAATCACTGCATGACAGACTTCATCAGGAATAAATTCGTCATTAGCACGATTATATTCTTCTGGTATTCTACTTTTTCTTAATCTAATAAATTCTTCAGCACTTTTTATCATTTTCCACCAACTCCATTTAATTCTTTCTTAGGTATGAATTTTCCTACATCGCTTTTATGTTTTTCCATTTCTTTCCCATTCTTATCTATATCTTTTAACCATTCAAGGCCTCGACTTGTTTCTTTATATACCTTCCAGCTTGAACCCCCATGTTTAGCTTGGTCCTTGGTATAAAAATAACCATCTTCCTTATTCTTATAAAACTTCCCAAATCGGTCATGCTTATAAGTTTTAGAGATATCTTCCTTTGAGAAACTAAATTCTTTTTGTTTATCACTCGTGAAAATTGTTACTTGTGGCCCATTATATATGTCAAACCCTTCGAGGGTGATCCCTATGGTCGGAGGGATATTGTCATAACCTTCGAGGTACCCTTTTAAGATCTCTGACTGGTCAAATCCTTCTAAAATCGGTTTTGATGGTTCCGGAAGCGGAGTAGAGAGAATTTGCACCCTACCCGTATGAGTATCAAAGCCTCGGTCAACCCAGCGTGCATTAGCGGCATGGGCATCAAAGGTACTGATATCATGATCTGTCAGCTTCTCTTTACCCTTGTCTGTCCTTGGATTATAGAGACCAGGGATAGGGACATCGCCGGTCGGATAAGCATGAGCATTTTGGCTCATCCAGTTTTGACTGCGAGAGGCTTGGATATCACTATAACCTTGCCTTAAGTCTTCACGGTAAGCGGTGGCTTGATCGGCAGACGCTCTTTGGGTTTCTTTGTAATACTCGTAAACCCGATGAACACCATACCCAACACTCCCCGCAACAACAGCTCCCCCTCCAAATATTGGGTTTTTAGGGGCTCGCGCCATTCCTCTCCCCATCGCACTTCCCAGGGTTGCTTCACCACCCCCGATGGCAGCTGCTCGAACAGCCATAGTCCCAGACAGGCTTGCTTGGGAGGCTAAGACGCGGGAAGTTGCTAAAGTGCTAGCCCCCATCATCGCCATAGTCTGGAGCGATTCATTCGAGCTTTCACTCATTCCAACTAAGACAGGTTGAGTATATTTGGCTAAAGTTTCTTTGGCTTGGTCCACGATACTCGCCCGGCTGAGTTCTTTCATATTGATGAGGGGATATCTTTCAATCAACTCAGTGCGGTTACTAAAGGAACTTTCATACTGATTAATAAGGCCGCGCACCTTATCACCCATGGCTTGAAGACCTTGGGTCGTCGCCACACGCTTATCGCGACTGGCCACATCAAATAATAAAGCCGATACATCGTTGGTAACGCTCGCTGTCGTTCCTTTTTCCCCTTGGTAACGACCTTTCTGTAACCTCTTATCTGTATCCTTTAACTCTTTCCAGTCCTGTATCAGTTTTAAATCGGTGTTGACATAAAAAGCTTGTCCAATTAATTTTGCCCCTAAGCCTTTTAAGGAGTCTTTGTTAAAGGTTGTTTCTACCGTTTAATATTAAGCCTAAGAAGCCCCCAGCCATGTGGATGGGCTGCTTGTTAACAGAGGTCACCTCTGTCACGCGAGCTGTTTTATGAGACATCACATATCGCTGTGGAAGAAGTCTTTGGTGTTAGGAGGATTAAAAAGGGAAAAAATCCCCGCAAATTGGGGGGTGAAATTAGTTTTATATGGTTAAAGAGGATTACATTCCTCCCTTAACCTATTAAATTCTTTAATAAAAATTAATTAGCTACAATCCAAACTTTAAAATCAACTTTCCTGTGGCAAATCCTTTTCTTCAGAAAGGCCATTAATAAATTCATCAAAGCTATCCGCAATTAGAGTAAGATTCGAATAATCTGGAGTTTCTCCTTGGGCGGGATCCGCTTCTAAGTCATGGTCCCAAAAATAGATCTTACCTCGGTCAGGACCTTTTACTGACAAGAGTATTAGGTTGCTTCCAGGATCTTCTCCTATAGGAAGCATATTAGCTGGGATCCTACCACTATACAAATTCATACTCATTAAGAGATTCTGGTTAAATCCTTTTCTTATACCAAACAAATAATCTACATATGAACCATTAGAAGGAGATTCCTTAAAAAAGAAACGAGAAGGTTGAGGAGAGCCCCCATTATATTTAAGTATAAAATTCCTATAAGCAGTGGGTAAATTAAACTTCCAAACTTGCTCTAATGCCTCAAGTATTGTTTCATTTATGGTATCTCCACCATCATTAATTTGCATATATAACTCCTTCTTATTGGGTTTTATTTACGGCCACACCACCTGTATGACGAACAGCTTTATGTATATCTTTAGGTATTAAATACATACTTTTTCCCTCTTCATGATGGTGCCAGGTATAATCCTTAGGTCTCTTTACTAATCCTGCTGCTTTATCGGCCGCTGGAAAATCTATCCCATGATCCCCTGTTACCTTAATCTTTACCTTTTTAATAGCATAGCGTGAAAAATCAGGATGTCCAGTCCCTGTAAAAGGAACACTATGTGGATACTTGCGCCTTAATTCTTCAGGCAAATTCTCCAAAGGATAAGTTTTCCCTGCATATTCTGAATTTATAGGTTTACGGTTATTAATAGGACGTACTCTTGGATGACTGTTTTTATTCTTCCCTATACTTGACGATAATCCCGCATTTGCAGCCTTAGGTGTGGCCTCTGCTATCGGGCGGTTATCCCTTACAACTTCCTTCCCTTTTGCTTCCATCTTTCCAGTGAGCAGGTCACGCCCAAGCTTGGGGGTAGTTCCTGTTCCACTGCCCCGGTGAGTGATCGTTTTCCCAGGAATGGTTTTCTGGATCCACTGTTCCGCTGTCACAGGCGGTTTGCTTCCGTGTTGACTGGTGAATAAGCCCGAGCCTTTGGATGAGGATGAAATCGTCCAGGCTGAGTTAACACTGTTTTTTCCCAGACCAGAGTTTGATCCATTCGCAACCGCCCTTATATCCTCATAGATCCGAGTAGCATTTGCAGATCTTGTTATCTCAAAAGGAAGGCGGTTGTGGTTAGCTGCATGAAATACTTCAGAATTTATTTTATTTTTTCCAGGTAATTTTACGAAGCCTGCTAAGTCTAAGCCACTTAATCGTTTTTCTATATGACTCACTGCCTGCATCGTGGTTCCAGATTTTGCAGTATAACCGACTGGTTTGCCCTTGAGGGGAATAGCTATATCACCAACTATTTTTCCTATCTCTGCTGTATTTTGGACCGTGCGCTTACTTCCTCCTCCGTGTTCAACTATTTTGCCCAGAGTGTTACCAACAACATTTGTTGTAAGATCGGCTGTCTTAACAAGCGCACTTAAGGCCCCTCCGTTTGCTTTATCGACAACCATGTAAGCAAGTCCAATAGCATCTAAGGCCGTTGCTCCAGCCGATTTGAAAATTGTCTCATCCGTGATCTCTCCCTCAAGTAATCGTTGACGCGCTTTATATAATCCTTCAATGCCGTCTTTAAGGAAGTGTCTTAACTCCTGGATAAGGGTATCCGTAAGAGGGTCTGGCTGTTCGCTTGGATCCTTCACCACCTGCAATAAGATGGCCTTCACTTCTTCCCATTCACCTTCCTTAAAGTTAGCAGGCTTAACACCCGCCATCATTTGACTAAAGTTATTATCCAGAGCATTTCTCGCTGCACTACAGGCTGCCTCCAGATCCCCACCACAAGCCTGCGTTAAAACCGTTGCGGCTAACTCACCATATGCACAGATTTTAGTAAGTTCTTCAGTCCTAATTTTTCCTTTTAGTTTGATGATTTCCTCAGGCGTTTTACCGTCGCTCTCCCGATTTAATCGTTTGTCACAGTTTTCCTGCAGATGATCTCGCAGCCCTTCAGCCACAACTTCTGCAGCCATAGCACCAAGGGCACCGCCCAACATAGATTTTTGCACCTCAGAGCGACTTTGCCCTAACAACTTAGCCGCGATGCTTCGAGAAGCAGCACCCAGGGCTCCATGCATTAGTTTATGGCTCACGTAATCACTGAGCAAATTCTTTTCAATGTTAAGGAGTCGCCAATCTCCAATCTTATTGGCTATGGTGCCAGAGGCCACATCAACTGCATAGTTGACCGCTGTGCTCTTCAGGACATCTTTCGGCTTTTCACCAAAAGCAAGCCCCGTTCCAAGTCTTGCCAAAGCTGTAATAGCATTGCCCCAAGCTTGCTCTTCAAAGCCATGTAAACCGGCGGTTGGAATACCCGTTGCACAACTTAAGCCTTTCCCTAATCCCGCCGTCATCGCTGATTGGCCGATGCTATTTAATGTACTGGAAGAGGTCATCTCCCGACTGACATTCTTCATATTCAAGCGATTGTTGATCATGGAGAACATCAACTGATTACTCGCAGCCGCAAGACCGCCTTGTAACGCTCCCATGGCCATGGAAGACACCACACTACTGAATGTTACCGTACTGGCTGCAGCACCACCAGCCGCTGCAGTTCCGCCGGTCGCCCCCAGGCTTGCCAAACCTCCACCCGCTGTACACAGCGTTATAATAATGGTTATTATGATCTTCGCGGCAGCTGTCATCCCTTGATGAGCAAAGCGACCGGAGTCATGGCGTTCATCCACATAGAGGCGCACCACATCCTCGCGCTCGTCCAAGAGTTTGATCCATTCATACCCCGGCGTGTTGCTGAAGTCTTTCAGGCGTTGCCATTCTTGCGGCCGGCCTTTATTCTTCTTGCCATCCGCCTTGGAGTGCTTTTCGGTGACGAGTTCAACCACAATCCCTTCCGGGGTTTTGAACTCAATGCCGCCTTGCGCTTCGTCATAATGGAATTGGCATTGTTGGCGATTCTCGTGATACTCAAAGCTTTGAGACTTTGATTGCCATAAAGGATCCTTGGAGGATTTCTTCACCTCCACACAGTCCATTCCCATGGTCGTGAGCAAGTGAATAAGACCTTCTTTGGCCTCCACCGTCAGCTTGCCGCCTTGGAGAACACTGCCCCGCAGCGACACACCTTTGCCACCGTACAGATCAATCTCTTTCTTATTCGTCGAGATGGTGGTGCAAGGCCGAGCGACTTGGTATGTGTGCTTGCTTTCTAAGCGGCGGGTTTTAGCAAAGCCACTCAGTTTATTAAACCGTCGTTTCTTCTTAATTTCTTGGCGTTGGTACCAATCATAGACAGGTTCCTGCGCATAGCTACCACTCGCGCCTAAGAAGATTTTGTCCGTGCCGATCGTGAGCATGCCGATATCCAAAGCATCGCCTTCGGAATAGACAGAGATCTCACCGTCTTGGATAGAAGGAGCTGTGACTGTCGTGAGGAAGTCAGTGTACTTATCGTCCGTCAGTAACAGGTTATAGTGGTTGAGAGCCCCATTGAATGCTGTTACATCAAAAGCTTTTCCGCCGCGCATAGCGGCAACGGTGTGGAGTACCGTGATCGGCTCACCCTCACAATCATCTTCGTGGGTTAATTTAAAATGGCCATTTTCCATTTTGGTGATGACCCGCAATTTCTTATCCAACAACCGAGCCAATAGATCAAAAACTGAAGAACTAATTTCATGACGACCAAGCCTGTCATTATATTGATCCTGTAAATTCTCGAGCATCTTATTATCGGCTGGGTCAAGTTGAGGCGCATAGGTTTGGATATACAGCGTATAAACCTCTGGGTTGTGAGCAAAGGTTTGTAGATCCTCATCAAAAGACAAATAACGATTGGCTTCCTCCATAAACTCGGGATACGTGGCTTGAAGATTGTGGGATTGAATGTGGCAATACGTTTCTCTCCAGGTCGCATCTCTTGGAAGGCCCAAGGATTCGTTAAGCTGGTTGGTAACCCAATCATTTAAGCGATGTCTCAGTTGTTTTTGAGCCTTTAAGATTTGGAAATCGGCCCTCTGGGTGAAGGCTGTATTATCATCTAAGCAATCATTATCAAAAGCTTCAGCAATCTCGGGTGCTACCATAGCTCTTGCTTCTTCCACATCCTGGCAAGCCAACAACATCTCTACTGCTTCTTGACGGCTGATGCCCAAGCAGTTAAAGCCACAGTCGTTATTGACACCTGGAACAAACACTTCGTAAAACGTTGCCGGCTCGGTCGCTTCACGGCCAAAGCAAATAATCGGTACATCAAGGTTAACCGGGGCTTGGGCGGCCTCTCGGTCAGATTGAGTCGTAACGGTGACCGTCGTGCGAAGATGACGACAGGAATCCTCAATAACCGTTTTCTTTTTCCATTTCGTTTCAGAATGGGCAAACAACGGAATGGCACCAAACTGACGGCTGCCGCCTGTTTTAATATCGGCAGCGGTGCCATAAAAACTCACCCCATTGGCCAGAGCATCGGTTTCGATATGCACAAACAACTTCTCAAAGGTACTGCCAAAGGCGGTTTGGCGTTGGGCACGTTGATAGTAACCGCTGTCGGTATAAATTGTTTCAATCAAGGTTTGCGCATTGAGCGCCTTTGCCTTCACGACGGTCGGGCCCTTGTCAGAGGTGATGCTGCTGGAAGCGGCGGTTAAAAGGCCATTTACTTGAACGGCTGTACGCTCACCCGCGTGCATCGTCGAATTGGTCAAGGTGATGTCCGCATCGGTCCTAAGGGTGTTCGTGCCCGTCGCTCGACTGTCATGATCCCTCAGCCGTGGTGTGAATGGCTTTATGGGTATTGCCGCGCTCATTAGTTTCCGCCGAGCGAACAGTGCCCACACCGATGATGTGCGCTGAGCGAGCGTCTTGCGTGCCATAATCGAGGATGAGAGCGTCTCCTTCTCCTGTTGCAACAACGGTTCCGCCAATCGAGGTGCTGATCTCAGCCGTCGTGTGGTTTGTCACAGCCCGCACACTGCCGGAGCGTTGAATGCGGTCTTCTTCCAAAGTTTGGGGCACATAGGCTTGCGGAACTAAATAGCGCTGACCATTGTGATTCACCGCTTGATAGAATAAGAGGAATGTATTGAGGGTCTCGAGAACTTGAGGGGTTATCGAAACCTCTAACGTTGCTAACTCTTCACCGGTGGACAAGGCGGCATTGTAGGCCGCGACGCCACTATGTCCTTGGTTATCATAAATTCGCCCCGTGGTTCGATAGGAATGATGCATCAAAGAAAGGGCCTCAAGGGTCGGATCCATGCGGAAAGCAATATCGCGCGGAAGGTTCAGCGTTAGAACCCTGCGGAGTGGATCAAAGAAAGGCAAATTTGTCGGACGGTGAATCGGGTCAGATTGTCCAATCCCCAGAGCGATCCGTCCGTCGTCTGTGTGGGTGATAAGGGAATTGCCTCGAGCCATCCCGTCGGTCTCTGTATCGAGACGAGTGATTTGACTTTGCGCCCGTTGCACCGCAGCCATTAAGGCTTGAAGGTGAGACGCTGAAAGATTCGCCCTGATATGCTGCGCCGAGACATTACCGCCATCAACGCTTAATTCACCGGCTAGATTCAAGGAAAGTGTTTGTCCCAACCCTAAGTTACCCCCACTGGTCCCCTGTTGAGAATAAAACCAGCGCGGATTGTTTCTTTTCCTATTGATTTCCCAGCAATAATTATAGTGTGGATACCGAGTGACGCCTAAAACAGTTCGCATTGTCTCTACGTTATCGATCCATCGGGTGTTGCAAATAAGATTACCAGCAACGAAGGCATCAACGCCTAAGAATTGAGCGCCCCCTTCTAATGTTAGAGACCCCAGTATAAACATATGAGGGACATAGGAGGTTTGGATCATTGCTCGGAAACTACAATAGTTCGCGTATGTACTTCCGTCCAGGAGAAAGTCAAGATTGGGTGTACGATGATATTTGAGGGTTCCCCTCTTAAAGTGGCTATCTCCCGTCACAATAAAATTCACATTTTGGAAATCCATCTCAGGAGCTTCACACTCTAATCCATTAGCTTGGATACCACAAAAAGACGCTTTAACGCTGTTCTTAGCTTTTAAGATCAATTGGCTTTCTTGCGAACCAACCTGACTACCATTAGGCAGATAAAAGCCCCACCAATTAATAATATCGTGATTAGGATTAGGACACGCTGTATTGTAACTTCTCCCACCTCCTAAAAAGAGGGAAGCATGGGGCGTAACACGCGTTCTAACTTCATGAGAGGGAACAAACACTTTATCTCCTAATTCGATCACTCCCTCGATCGCTTCCAGGTAATTTTTTCCACGGGCCTGAATAGAACCATATTTTGCATTGATCAAATCTTTAACCTGGACATCAATCTCTCCCTGCTCAGCACGCATTTCTCCCATATGGGCGTTATCAACGCCCACCGTTAAGGTGCCTGTCTCATTGATTTTAATATCGCCCGTCGTTGCGCGTAGCGATTTTCCGATAAAAACATGGTTGAAATTACTGAAGGAAATTCCCTTGGTCAGGATGTTTTGTTGGAATATAAGAGGCATTTGGCCATAATCATAATAAGGGTTTAAACTTACCTGTCCCAGGTTTGAAAGATCATGCGGTTGTGACAATATCGTTTTATGCAATGGTGATGCAGAATTAATTGTCCATGTCCATGCCTGCCATTCTGTCCTGCCCTGTATAACATGCGTGCTGCTGAGGAGTTGGAGAAACTCATCAGCTAAAGGAAGATGTTTTATAGTCATGGAGGGGGCAGACACACTTCCGTTAATAAACCATATGTCACTGCTGTTGACGGGATGATAACCTTGATTATAAGAATAATCTGGAACCCTATTTATATTTCTATCTTGACTTAGATAGCCTTCGCTATAAACACGGGAATAATTATAAACTAAGGGGCCGTTTGCAATAAATTGCCCTTGGTTGTTTAAAAAGACCGTGAGAGCACGCCCATCAATATCTTGATAATTTTGATGAAGCGTATGACTCAGCTCTAAGCGACCGTGATTTCTGATCCACGACGTTAAGTCGAGAGATTCTGTATCCAAGGAGTCAATTGTCGCCTGGCCATGATTGTGCAACACGCCGCCAGGCATAATCAGCAAGCCAATATCGAGCTCTGCCCCTTCCTTGTTGGTCAGTTTAGCCCCACTATGGAGCTTAGTGATGCCAAAGGTGAAACTATCGTGATTGACGACAGATCGTCCCAGTGTAACCTCCTCAGCTTGGATCTCTCCCCGATTATGGATAGGGTGATGCTCCATTGCATTTTTGGTCTCAACGGTGAACTCTTTGGTGAGAATCTTGCCCTGCGCCCCATTGGTAAAATTGACAACATCCTGGCCAATGACAAAATCTTGTCCCGTTATTTCTGCTGATTTTTCTGCCGCTCCTGTATTTTCAAAAGTGCCAACTTTGACAACCAATCGGCCTTTGTCAGGTGTAGATAGCTTCGCGTTGTTGATAAAAGTCCCTGATCCTGATAGGGTGCCGACTCGGATCTGTTCCGTCTCGTCCAATTGGCCTAAAATCCCACACTCTCCCTCATTTCGCAGGGTCGCGTTGGTCAGAGTGATGGTATCGAAGCTTGCCCGAGTATTGTTAACAAAGGTCGCTTGATCAGCTAGCGTGGTCTTCCCCAAATAAGCATGCTCGCCGTTAAAAGTGAAATCACCTCCTTGTTGATTGAACGCGTCGCATCGCACTCGGCCGGCATGAGAAACACCTTGCCGCCTGCTATTGATCCAATCGCAAGTGGTGATCCCCCTGATGATTAAGGTGGAGTCTTGCTGGGTTGTGGAAGGGATATAAAGTTGTTGGACTAAGAGCTGGCTTTTGTCACCCATCACCAATTCCGTCAGATTGGGCCCGAATTGCAGCTGACGGCCGATAATTGTTGCCCCCGCCTCTCCTTGATCCGGCGATTCAAAACGGCGCACATCAATCTGGGTAACGCCATTGCTTTTGGAGGTTTGCAAATCTTTCTGGTTCGTAAATGTTCCCGTTCCTTGAATTCGGCTAACCCACAATAACCCATCATTGACAAAATGGTCATTAACCGTCAGGAATCCACCACTAAGATCGAGTTCCCCTAAATTCTGACCTTGGGCCACAGACAGCTTTCCGCTTCCGCTCGCCTGGCCAGAATTGATAAAGGACAGAGCCGTCGAAGCCCCGTCAAGACTTCCTAACGTCATTGTGTGGTCGTTCATCAGGGCAATATTTTGCAAAAGACTGTTTTGGTGATCAAGTGTTTGATTATTGAACAGAGTGAGATGATGCATCTCCCCACGCCGAGCTTGCATCCGCCCATTATTGACCAGCTGAGACGGTGTGGTGGGCGTGAGAGAATCAAACTTATAATCCTTTTGACTGATAATCTCGCCATCATTGACGAAGTGTCCGCCAAATGTATAGCTCCCCTGATCCTTTGTCCGCATCGTGCCTGGATTGGCAATGTTCTGAGTAGCCTCAATGGTATGAGTATTTAAATTACTCGTGACCCGGTTAATATAGCTATAGGTTTGAATCGATAACTTGGTCCCTTCCATCTCCCCATTATTCTCGACAACAGTTGCATGGGTGATGCTGTGTCCGTCACCCTCAACAAGCAGCTTGCCTTGATTGAGAAACCGCCCACCGCCCAAGTCCCACAGACCACCACTGGCCACATGAATAAAAGCGTCATTGCGAAATTCACCGCGTTTCAGATAAAGGTTTTTTAACTGTTCATCCGTTTCCTTAAAGCCAGCAATACCAGAGTTGTGGGCATGCTTCGCCTTAAAATTGGTCACCACATTCCCCCCCATTAACGTGCTGCCCTTGCTGCTAAGGTGCAGATTATGAATGGTACAATTCTGTAAGGTGATGAGGTTTTCGGTTTTGACTTTTAGAATAGACGTGTCAGAAAGATAGTCAATATTATCCAGCACGATGTTGCCCATCAAATCAACTTTAATGATGCCAACATCGGGGACCATCCATTCAAACCAGCTACACGTATCGTTCTTTCCCACCACCGGCACAATGGTTCCTGTGGTCGATTGTTCTTCAAAATCCACTTGAGCCGAGGGAAGATCCTCTTTTTCGCCGGTCGCTATATCTTGCTTAACCACCCTCAGGTCTAAGAATGTAGAGTTCCCGGTAGAGTCGACGGTGCGATCAATGGATAATTTTAAAATATGGCTGGCCTTTTGAAATTCCGCCTCTACCGCAAACGACGATGCGATCACAAGCTTCGTATAGGAAACAATCACCAACGAAGACACAATTTTACGAAAAAACATTTATATTTCTTTCTATAAATAAAAACTCTAGATCACCAATAAAGGCCAGACTCACCAGCAGTAAATTCAAATCTAGATATCTTTAATTATTTGTTAACAGTTTTTCAAGAGGGTAAAATGCTGTTTTTGCATGTTTTTGGCAAAAAGATAAATTTTGTATAATAAATTTTGAAGGAAAATATTTTGAACAATAATTATTACGACTATTTTTATTTAAAATTTAAATATAAACAAATTATTTTTATATGATTTTAAATTTTATTAAAGTGTTGCTTGTTGGATGCAAAAGAGGATGACATATTGCTTGAAGCTATTCTACTACAAACAATTTTTTTCACAACTTGACTCTCTTGGAAAGCTAAAATTATGGCTTAGGAAAGGAAATAAATCAATATGAATTGACTGTGGAGCAAGATCGTAGGCGGCAATTATATGAATCTGTAATCTTTATCGAATATATCTTTCTGCAAAAGAATATCTCATAGTTCGCTTTCCATATATAAAGGCGAACTATTCTGATTCTTACTTTATCATAGTTAGATCCCCTCTTGCTTAAGAGAGTTTTTTGCCTTTAATATGGCTGCTTTGGAATGCGAATCAAATTCGTATTTTTAGTATAATTGCGAACTTATTAAGGAAACAGCATTTTATGCCCTATCAATTTGTCAGAGAGCCAGTGCGATCAGAAGAAGCTGATCATTTATCAACCACCCTCAACCCCGCAAAAATTCTGGATTGAATAAAGTCATTTAATGTGGGTTTAGTTTTGGGGATATTACCCTCCTCCTATGCAAAGGCATCATTTTTACTTTCATTCAAATTCTTATTTATTGCTTATTTTCTATTTCTAACTATTTTAACTGTTTTTCCCCCTACAGAAGTCTTCAAGAAAATTGTTATATCTCTGCATATAAAAATCATAATTAACCATTCTCATAAATACGCTATTGAGTCTCTGATTCTCCAATAATTCTCTCAAAACTTCCCCCTCTGAGGTTCTTACTGCTAGTTCTAACATAGTTTCGACATAGTGTGCTTCCATAAAGTTTATATCAAATTTAGAATTATTCGCATAATTTTTAAGGCAATAGTGAAGCTCTTTTAAAGCAGATTTCTTATCATCTGATTTATAAAAGAGGAACATTAAACCATTGGATAATAACAAATGATCGCATACATCTAATTCACTATGCATTTGTGGGGAGTTTCTTAATGCCACAAGTTGTTGCGCCAACTTAAGAGGGTCTTTAAAGTTGAAAGTATTTTCATAGAATACGCTTATACGAAGCATCTTTAAAAAATCAATAGGCTTTAGATCCTTATAATCTGTTTCAATAAAATCTATAATTTCATTAACTTGCTTAGAAACAAAGGGGTTTTTAGGGCGTTGTTGCGTAAATAGAAAAGGTTGTCAATAAAAGGTAAATGGAATTATCTCTTTTAAATAAAAAAGGATGCCGTATGCCTTATAAAGAACGTATTAGGCGCTCAGGCGCTATTCATAAACGTCAAAAGCACTATCGCCTACAGAATTGGCCAGACTATAATCAAGCTTTAATAAACAGAGGAGATCTCACTTTATGGTTTTGTGAGGATCTTCACCATAACTGGTACGCGCAAAAATCCCCTATTCCTAAAAAAGGGAGGCCCCTCCATTATTCTGATCAGGCCATTACACTCATACTAACATTAAGGCTCCTCTTTAAACAAAAGCTAAGACAAATTCAAGGGTTAGTCAAGTCATTGTTTCTCCTCCTGGGCCTTCAATTGGAGGTTCCTAATTATACGAGGTTAGTTATCTCGCCGTGGGACTGTTCCCCTACTTACTTACCAATTAGAAAAAATGGAAGATCCTGGCCATATCGTTATTGATAGTACAGGTATTAAAGTATTTGGAGAAAGTGAGTGGCTCGAAACCAAATATGGCAAACAATACAAACGTAAAGTCTGGCGTAAGCTTCACTTTGGCATTAACAGCAAGGGATTCATTATTTCTCGGATAATGACCACTCATTTAACAGATGATAGATCCTGTTTAGACGCTCACCTTAAACAGGCGGATGCGACAAAGATTACGCAGCTTATTGCTGATGCGGGCTATGATGGTCAAAATGTTTACAGCCAACTGGAATCAGTCAACATTAAACCCATTATTCCTCCAGCTCGAGGATCTCCTTCACTGTCAGAAGAGCCCTGCTCTGTTAGACAAAAGGGTATTAATTACATTGATAAAAAGGGACTATACGCCTGGCAAACAAAAAATGATTATGGCAGGAGAGCAAAAGTAGAAAATACGATATACCGCTATAAAGAGATGATCGGTCGTAAGCTTAATGCCAGGCTATAGGATAACCAAGATGCCGAATTACATCTTGGGTGCTTTATTTTGAACACTTTTACCAAACTTGGGGTTCCGTTGCAAATTCTTGAGAAGTTGTTAGGTTAAGGGTAAATTATCTAATAAATGGTCACTGCAATGAAACCTAAAGAGTTCAGATATCGACATTTCCTTCCAGAAGTTATCTTGCAATGCTTACGCTGGTACTTACGTTATCCCCTCAGCTATCGCCAATTAGCAGAAATGGTTAGTGAAAGAGGAATAAAGGTTGACCATACAACCATTTACCGCTGGATCCAGCATTACGCTCCCGAATTTGAGAAAAGGATACATTGGTATGCTCGACCTTCAGCTTGGTCTTTAAGAGTGGATGAAACTTACATTAAAGTCAAAGGCCAATGGAAGTATCTCTATCGAGCCGTCGATAAATATGGGAGGACTGTTGATTTTATGCTGGCACATACTCGGGACCTGGCCGCTGCTAAGCGATTCTTTAAAAAAATGCTGAAGCAATGTAAATATAGGCCTTCCTCTATTACCACAGATAAGCATTGTTCTTATCATACAGCTATAGGAGAATTGAAGAAGGAGGGCATCTTAGATCAGAACCTGAAGCATAGGCAAATTAAATACCTCAACACCATCCTTGAACAAGACCATCGACGCATCAAACGCCGTACCCGGCCCATGTTAGGCTTCCAATCATTTAAGACGGCTAACCGAACGCTCAAAGGCATTGAAGCCATGGCCATGATGCTTAAAGAGCAAACAATTTATTTGACAAAAAGCTATCAAGATCAGGTTCGTTTTTTCAATCGTCTTTTCAACGTTTACGCCTAAATTCTGTCCAGTCCCTGAGGGATTGCAATCTTAAATCACCTTATTTCCAAATTTGCAACGTATATGGCCTGAGCGTGAATGCAAGAGTTTTTTTAAAAGACAATATTGAGGTGCGGACGTATATTCGGCTTTTACTGAAGATCTTTTCTTCTAGCCCAGATGGTGTATCCGATCACTTCTTGACCTTATCGGAGCCGCGGTTTTTATAAACCGTGTTGGAGCCGCGGTTTTTATAAACCGTGTTGCAAAACAGGATCTCAAGAAGTTTTTAACTCATTTTGTCATCTTTCAGTTTTACTCTAGCAAACCCCGGTGGTAGGTTATCCTTGCAGTTTATACGTATTCAATATGCTCTCTATTGTTCAATGAGTTGAACGATACTCACTCTGGTGAGCTAAAAGCGCCCATACAATGCGAGCATTCTTATTAGCTAAAGCTACATAAGCTTTGTGCTTACCACATCGCTTAATCAGCTCCTTTAGCCAATCTGAGTGTTTTTTAGCCAGACTAATAAAGGCTCTCGCTCCATGGATCAGCAACGTTCTTAAATACCGGTCACCTCTTTTACTAATCCCAAGCAGGACTTTTTTATTGCCGCTGGAATATTGACGAGGAACCAACCCTAGCCAAGCAGCTAAGTGACGACCATTTTTAAAGTTGCGCACCTCCCCAATAGCAGCAACCAAGGCTGTGGCCGTTAAAGGGCCAATGCCTTCAATTTGTCTAATCCTCTGGCACGCCTCATTTTGCTGGCAAACCTTGGCTATGCGCTGATCGAGAACCTTAACTCTCTCATCTGCTTCTAAAAGTTCTTGGTGAAGCTGTGAGAAAATCTCAAGTGCTAAGTTAGTCAGATGATTGTCCTGGTTTTCCAGAAACTGGGGTAGTTTCTTTCTCAGACATCCTATCCCTTGAGGAGCGACGAGCCCATATTCGCCGAGAAGACCTCTGATCTGGTTAGCAAGAGCCGTCCTTTGCTGGACCACTCTTTGACGGTATCGATGTAAAGATTGGATATCTTGTTGTTCTTTATTTTTAATGGGAACAAATCTCATGTTAGGTCGAGTCACAGCTTCACAGATCGCTTCCGCATCATTGGCATCATTCTTGTTGGTCTTGACATACGGCTTGACATATTGCGGGCTCATCAACTTGACTTCATGTCCATAAAGCTGAAACTGATGGGCCCAATAATGAGATCCGCTACATGTCTCCATTCCAATAAGGCAGGCAGGAAGATTGGCGATAACACTGAGTAATTGGTCACGTCCCACGCGTTTCTTAAGTACTGTTTTCCCATGGACATCTACTCCATGAAGCTGAAATACTCGTTTAGCAATATCGATTCCTAATGTTTTTATTGTCATGGTATAATCCTTCTTGTTTGTTGCTTCTCTAGATTAAACCTTTTTACAGATCTTCTAAAGTTGCTCAGGCCATACCATCAGAACCCTTTTTATAAGTAGGACCAAACTTTAAGCTCCATCTCCGTATTGTTTCATAGCTTACTTACATCAATTCCTCGAATAAGCATAAGTTCTTCAACTTCTCTTAGACTAAGAGCATAGCGATGATAAAGGAAGACAACTAATTGAATTAAAGAAGAAGGGAAACGATGTCTTTTGTACAATTAAAGGCTCCCCTATGTTTTATCAAATGAGACCATATTATAAAGCTTTAAACTTAATGTGACAACGCCCTCTTGATGCCTTCTTGTGAGTCACTTCAAAAGCATAAGAGATAAGTTCTTGTTTCCTTGTCAATTTATTGTCCCACCAAGGGGGTCAATAACGTTGGCGGTTTTCTATCTATGAGGGTCATTTACCATGGCGGATGACATATACTCACGTATCGTCTTTTCATCTCTACCAACTGTTGACACAAAGTATCCTCTTGCCCAAAAACTCATGCTCGTATAATTTTTCCCCTTGCCTAAATGATCATGTGCAATATGAATAGCACTCTTACCTTTTATATAACCGATTACCTGGCTTATAGAATATTTCGGGGGGATACTGATCAACATATGCACATGATCTGGCATTAAATGTCCCTCTAAAATCTCACTTTTCCTTTGATAAGCAAGCTCATGCAACATTCTTCCTAGATGCGTTCTTAGATAACCAAATAGGGCTTTACGGCGATATTTTGGAATAAATACAACATCATATTTGCATTCCTAACTTGTATGATTTAATTTTTCATAGGTATCCCATGTCTTTCCTTTTTTTTGAACTGAGCGGTCCAACTCAAAAGACTATGAATACTCCTGTATTTGTCAAACTTTGATTGTCCCCCAGCACAGCTGGGGGCTTACTCTACAGAAGTTAATTGTCGCTCAATAATAGTCTCCTACCTTGGGAACGTAAGGCGACTTATATCCCTATTAGAACCGGAAATTCACCTTTAAAGACTCCTCAGCCCCTTCTGCTGAATAGAAGTCCTCGCAAAATTTAATAATATCTTTATAAGCTTGAGGCTCAGAGAACACTGAGATGTGACTAGAAGAATCTACGTCGGTCATATAAAATTTAGGAAACTGATTTTCCCACTCCCTCCAGTAGTTTGCGTGATCTATGAGATCCAATGGAATTTCATTCTTCGTGCTCGCGTAATAAGGCTCTAATTCTCCAAAAAATAAGCCACTTTTATTGCGGAAGTAGTAGCAACATACTTCTTGAGGATTTGCCAGAGGCTGTATAGAAAAGTGATTTACTTCATATAAGTGGCAAACTTTCGCCTTTTTCTGAAGTCTTGCTTCCAGTTGATTTGCTGTTTTTTTCAATCCACGCGCTTTTAGCAATTGTTTTAACTGCTTTAAAAATGCCTTATCTTCTAACGTAGCATTTACTTCTTCGCGATGAATAAGAATCTTAACTATTTCCTCAAATTCTTGTTCTTGTGCAAAGTCAGCCATCAATTCATAGTTTGCTGCGTGCAATAACTCACTTTTTGAAGAAAATTTGAGGTGTTTCAGTACCGTAGTATCAGGTGAGTCCACCATCACTATACTAGAAACAGTTTGTCCAAACTCCTGTAATTGACGAGCAACTTCATAGGCTATTATCCCTCCTAAAGAATATCCTCCTAAATCATAAGGCCCTTCAGGTTGTATGGATTGTATAATATGAGCATAATAGGCCGCCATTGTTTGGATTCCACGTAATGGAGATTGTTCTGTATTCCAGCCTTTAGCTTGGATTCCATAAAAAGGGCGCTGACTGCTTTGTGCAAGACTATAATAAGGTTGAACTCCGCCTAGCCCAGGATGAAACCAAAATACTGGCTGTCCCTGAGAAACTTGATTGAGATGAATAAGCTCTGGAAACTTAAGAGATGTGATTATTTGCCTTTTTTTATTTGCAACATCTGGCAAGAAATATTGGGGTCGTATAATATTCGGGCTTAAAAGGTCTTCTGTTGGTTCTAACCTTTCAGTTTTTTGTAAAAGATTCTGCGATTTCTTCTGGGTCACTAACATGGATTTTTCAATCATATTATCGTGAGGTGGAGTAGGAGATTTTTTGATATGTTTCTCTTTCTTCGGCGAGGACAGTTCACTCACCTCAGCTTCAATAACTTTCTTTGTCCCTATGGTTGCTTCGGTAAGGTCCTCACGTATTTTTTCTCCATGATGAGACAGAATAAAACGCGATAGATTCACTATAGTAGCATGATCAAACAATACATTGATTCTAAGGGAAATTTTGAGGAGTGTATTAATCTGATTAATCAGTTCTATACTCACTAAAGAGTCAACCCCATATTCTGAAAAGGATTTGTTGATGTCAATTTTGCTGCTTGGTAGCTTTAAAGTTTTCTTCATCGCTTCAACGAGATTGGCAGTAATAAACTTAATGACCTCCTCTTGAGATATATGAGGCATTTTTATCAGTGATTCTACAGATATTCCATACTGAGATAAAGGAAGAGAGGGAGCTGATTGGCTTGTTGATATTGAAGAGTTCGTCCTAAAAGCATGTTCAGCACGTGGAGTAACCTCTTTTAATTCTAATAAATCTTGCGTAATAACTCCATCACTTTCGGCAAGAATAACCCTTTGTTCCATATCCTCTTCAATCTCTGATACTTCATAAGGCATAAGCGCCACATAGAAGCCTAGATTCCCTAGTTCTTCTCTCCATTGCTTTTGGGTTAAGATAGGAGAAAAGGGTATGCGCTTTTGTGCATCTTCAAATAACCACCATCCTTCGGTAAGACCAAAAGTTAACGTTAAAAAATCTGAGCGCTCGTTAATCTCGTTGAGCACCAACAAGCCATTTGCTTTCAGTAATTCCTTGACATTCTTCAGCGTAGCATCTATGCGCTTTGTGGCATGCAAAACATTGCTGGCAAGAATAAGATCAATGCTATGAGGAGAAAAATCTTGTGCGTGAGGAGAAGCTTCGATATCTAAACGTTTAAAACTCATCCATGGATACTGCTGCTTCCACTTCTCTTCCCCATGGTGCAAGAATTTAAGAGAAATATCTGTGTAAATATAGTGAACAGAGCCTTTAAATTCCTCCAAAGCTTTGAGTACAAAGGTGCTTGTCCCTCCTGTCCCTGCCCCAATCTCTAATATTGTAATCGCTGCTTGAGGGTCATGCTTAAGACGCTCACGAACATAAGCTTTCACAGCCTGAGCCGTTTGCTCATTATAATAATCTGCTCGAGATGATCCTTTATAGATTCCCTCCACAAGAGCTATTGACCCTCCAGGAAACATAACCTCCATATGGGATTTCTCACCCCTCAGGATTTCGGGGTAAGCTTTCACGCAGGTCCAAAGTAGGTTAAGGTAGGCTTGCAGCTCAGGGTATTCTTGGCTCAGTAATACTTTTTCTTGTTCTAATTGTTCTAATGATGAAGGTAGAGCCTCGGTATATTGAGAGGACAGTGTTATTTTTTCCTCTGCTTCGTAAGCCCACCCATTCCGTATAAGGATATCAATCAATGCAAAGAATAATCGCTCATGCTCAAGAATAATTCTTAACTGTTTCCTTAGGTCAGTTCTCGTGTAAGGCTTAGAAACTTCATCAAAAAAACCCATCTGCTGCAGGGTATGCAACAAGAGCTTCTGGCACCAAGGGTTGATGACTTCAGTATTTTCTCCTTTAACGGAAGAAGGGATTTCGTCTTGGTATAGCACTTCTTTGACACTTTCCAGAAGAGAGGGAGAAGCAAAAGAAGCTGAAGCTACTCTCATTTCAGACACAGAGCCAGATCTTACCTCTTCTTTCGTTTGTGGATGCTCAATCCAATAACGTTCTTTTAAGAAAGGATATGTGGGTAGGCTAATCCTTTGTTTAGCTTCCCCCTGGTGTAATACCTCCCAATCAATACTATATCCCTTGATATATAAATCCGCTAAAGTAAGTAATTTCTTATAGTAAGTACTGGGTTCAGATTTTTTCTCAGGAAGTTCTTCTAATACTCTACCCAGAATCTCTTCAAATATAGGCTCCTGTTCCATAGAGATTTTATCTTTGGCTATTAAATAATGGTTGGGCTTTTTCCCTTGCTTGATTTCTTCTAATGCGCCTTGCAACTCTTCTATAGAGGAGACGACAAATGCACAGCGATAGTCAAAATGGTTTCTGCCCATATTTAAGGTATAAGCGATTGCCTCCAGAGGTAAATTTGCATGACCTTTGAGATGGCTATGCAGATCTTCTAGTTGTTGCTTTAAAGAATTAGGATGCTTTGCTGATAAAGCTAAGAGATAATAGGGTTTAGCCTGCTGGGTTGATAAAATATATCCAGGTCCTTCCTCAATTACTACGTGTGCATTGGTTCCACTGAATCCAAAAGAACTTACCGCTCCTCGGCGGGGAGATTCATCAAATGTTGGCCACGGTAAAGGTTGTGTTGGAATCTGGACATCGCATTTACCAAAATCTATGTGAGGGTTTAAGCGCGTAAAATGTAAATGGGGAGGGATTAACTGGTGTTTTAATGCTAATACTACTTTTATCAAGCCAGCTATACCGGCTGCGGCTTCTGTATGACCTATATTGGTTTTGGCAGAACCAAGAAATAATGGGTTTTCAATTTTTCTTTCCAGGCCATATGTCTCCATTAGAGCTTTTACTTCAATGGGATCACCTAAAGGCGTCCCTGTTCCATGTGCCTCAATGTACGAAATGGTTTGGGGATCGATATGAGCAGAGCCCAGCGCTGAGTTAATAAGTTCAATTTGTGAGGCTTGATTGGGGGCTGTCAAGCCATTGCTTGCGCCATCTTGGTTAACTGCAGAGCTTCGTATAATACCAAGGATATTATCTCTATCTTGCAGTGCTTGAGAAAGCCTTTTTAAGACAATAAGACCACACCCCTCGCTACGGCCATACCCATTAGCAGAAACGTCAAAAGTCTTACATCGTCCATCAGCAGATAACATCTTCGATTTAGAAAAAGAGATACTTAACTCAGGAGAAAGAATCAAATTTACCCCTCCCGCGAGAGCGAGCTGACTCTCTCCCTGGCGAAGGCTTTGACAAGCTAAATGGACTGCTACTAATGAAGAAGAGCAAGCTGTATTAATCGCAATCGAAGGCCCGCGTAGACCAAGAACATAAGATAGGCGCCCTGCAGCAACTGATGCAGAGTTTCCTGTCCCATAATAAACATCCAAATTTTCGGCGCTTTGGGCCTTATTTATTAATTTCTCGTAATCATGGGAGAAAATTCCTATATAAACACCTGTTTTTGTCCCATGGAGATGTTTTGCATTAATGCCCGCTTGTTCCAAGGCTTCCCAAGTAACTTCTAATAAAATTCTTTGTTGAGGATCCATCAATTCTGCTTCACGAGGAGAAATATTAAAAAAGGCTGGATCAAATTTATCGATGTCTGTTAAATATCCTCCTTCAGAGGGAAACTGGGAACTTGATTGCAATTCTAAGCGGTTAGAAGGAGCTTTAGAAATAGCGTCTTTCCCCTCTCTTAGGACTCTCCAATAATCATCAATATTGTTAATGTTGCCTGGCAATCGACAAGCCATCCCAACGATTGCGATAGGCTCTAAGCCATATTGTGGGTTTTCCTTAATTTTCTCGTGCAGAACTATACACTTCTTTTGATCATTGATAGAAAGCGAAGGAGATAGAAGATTGTGGAGTTGCGTCGCTATTAAAGCAGGGGTACCATATTCAAAGAAAAAGGTGGAATCAAGCTTTAACCCAAAGCGCTGATTTATGAGAGTTCTTAATTCAAGCAATCCTAAAGAATCAAATCCCATTTCTCTTAAAGGTTTTGTGGGAGAAAATTGTACTGCATTCCTTTGGGGAAGTACCTCTAGGATACAAGAGAAGATCTCGTTATCAGAAATCTTTTTTTCAACTATACACTTCTTTTGATCATCGATGGAAAGCGAAGGAGATAGAAGATTGTGGAGTTGCGTAGCTATTAAAGCAGGGGTACCATATTCAAAGAAAAAGGTGGAATCAAGCTTTAACCCAAAGCGCTGATTTATGAGAGTTCTTAATTCAAGCAATCCTAAAGAATCAAATCCCATTTCTCTTAAAGGTTTTGTGGGAGAAAATTGTACTGCATTCCTTTGGGGAAGTACCTCTAGGATACAAGAGAAGATCTCGTTATCAGAAATCTTTTTTTCATCTTGGTTGCTTTGCTTTTCTATAAATTTGATTTGATTTAACAAATCTTGGCGTTGAAGATTAGGGTTATACTCAATTAAAATCCCAGCCCCTTGGTTATCTATATCTTCTGGTCTATAAGTTTGTAAAATGTTAACAATTTTTGCTCCATGGCTTGTATGAAAACGTAAAATGGGATCTATCCCTTCAGGGCTGTCGATATGCTGCTGGACGTATTCATTTATGGGTATATGAAAATTGCCTTTATAATTTTTACAACGTGTCACCCCTACTATCTTTTTTATCCCACTCTTAGAAAAAGCTAATTGCAGTACAAATTCTAAAATTTGATCACCAAAGCCTCTATCTTGCATTTCTGGGACAATATTAAATCCGAGTAATTGAAGCGTATCACCTAACGAATCATGTAAAGTCCCAACCTGATCAAATCTTACTTTACTTAATAAGTGCATATCTGTAATTCGTTGCGTATAAATCACGCCAACTATTTTTTCTTCTTGTTTTATTACAAATTGTCCTTCTGGAAATCGCTCCAAGCGAGAATTTAATTCTTGTTCGGGTGCGCGAAGATGTTCCGGCCAACATTGAGCTTCTAATTTTACTAAATCTGCTAGGTCTGTTGGTTGGGCATTTGAGAAGGTATAAGGTCTTTTCTCTAAATAATTTAAAGTGATACGTGTATAAGGAAAGACAAGAGGATACTTCTTTGCAAATTCTTTTTTGGGAAACAAACCTGTTTCAGCAGCAGCAAGAAGGAATACATCTGCCTCAATAAGATGTTGCATTGAAAAGGCATGATAGGCATCAAAATGAAAACTCTCATTTTCATCTAAGTACGAAGAAACGATCTCGGGCGTAAGGGAATGCACTTCTAAAATAACTAAGCCATGCTTTGTCATAATCGATGACCAACGACCAAAATGCTCTACCAAACTTTGCGCAGCAATATTAGGTGCTATGGATTTCCCTTCCGTGTTAACATACACACCTTGATACGGAATACGTGAACGATCCTTTGTTTGCTTCTTGCTTGCAGGAGCAAGAAAGGGGCGATCATGATCAAGGAAGGAACGTACATGCAAACAATTCTCAGGATCAGGAAGACCTAATAATTTTAGATCATTCATAAGGCGTTTGGGATCTGAAATATCACCTTGTAAAGTATAATGGGGAATGTGTTGAAGAGTGGTTTCAGTTGCATCAAGAGATTTCTGGTTATAATCTACTCCGATCATGGCAATAGGGTACTGCTGAAGAGCTTTTCCTCGCGCTGTTTTTGTGCAAATAAGCTCGTATATCTTTTTTAGGAAAGTACCATCTCCGCATCCCATATCTATTACATAACGGGGTTGATTTTCGAAAGGTTCTTGGTTAAAAATTGAAATAATAATATCTTCCACATCAGCAAAATATCTTTCATGCTGAAACCCACTCGAAAGCACATTTAAAGTTCTATCAACATGCAACTCATGCCCCTCATCATCTCTTTTAAATACTTTTTTAGGGTCACCGTATAAAAGCTCTGAGATATTCCCTAGCATAGGAGCGTAAGAAGCACCAGTAGCCATATTAAAGGCACGCTCAATTAAGAAGCGCCCAAGATTCGTTAAAAAAATATTGTTGTTCTCTCTCGGCTCAGCCCACCCTTTATTTATAAAGAACATGATTGTAAGTTGTTGTAGCTCTGAAGGTAGCTCCTTCAAAAGGATATGCATAGGCTCTTGAAAGGACAAGTTCTTAGGAAGATAATCTTCTTTTAGGGCTAAAAGGAGCGGGACAACCACAGCGCCATGAAAAAAATCTATCCAAAGAAGCTTATCCTCAATGGAGGGTTTAGTAAATTCTGTGAGCCATAAAGATAAGATTTCTCTATGTTGCTTATTTTTAAATAATGATAACGTAGGGATTTTATATAAAGATAAAATTTCTTGTGGAATAGATTGAATAAAATGAGATGTTTCAGGGTTTAGAGTTAATGTATAGGTGCCATTATGGTCCTTTTTTATCCAATTTAAGGATTCAAACATACGCAAAGCCACCCTTAAGTGACCATCGTTGGCCTCTAATATATGAGCAAGACTTTCACAAGATAAAGGTCCTTTGTTTTTCAAGAGATCAAATAGACCTCTCTCTCGGCATGATAAAATAACTGGAACAGCAACGTAACCATGGATATAACGATTCATTGTTTCTAACATTAAAGGATCCTTTACTTATTTAATTTTTCTTTTCTGTTTTAATATTCTTATTCTTTTCCGAGGGGCTCTTCATTTTCAAATAAACTTATAACTTCCTTTATTTCTACTGAACAAAGGACCTTGCTATCCCTGTAGTTTTGTGCAAGGCTTTGATAAGGGTACTAATTACTGCTGTTTCTGCCTTGGCTTAACTAAATTGCAGTAAAGGTTCATCCTGTAAGAGTGGTGAGGCTTCAAGAGCTGTTGAATCTTTTGGATAGCCGCTTCAATTTTTTCTAAGCATAATCCCTGCGTCCCTAAAAACCCCCTATGCCCGCTCTGTCTTAGCTTAATAACAAGTTCAGGCGATGCAATTCCTTTGTACCTTGCACCTGCAAGGTAGGCATGCGTTAAGCCCTAATCATCTTTAAAATCACAGCTTCCCCGCATAAAAGGGGTAATTACAAACATTGAAACAAACTCTTTACTTTTTCTATAAATTGTCTATATTCTCTTATAAAAAAAGATGATAAATAAATTTTCTAAAAATACAAGCTATTTTTTTACCAAGGTGATTAAAAAATCATCATCCAATTTCTCGAGGGGATTATTCAATGAGCGTTTATATTTTTCCAGGACAAGGGTCACAGATTAAAGGGATGGGCCGTGGGCTCTTTTCTGAATTTCCGGAGCTTACTGCAAAAGCCAATAGTATTTTAGGCTACTCTATCCAGACGCTTTGTTTAGAAGATCCCCAGCAGCAACTCAATCAAACTTATTATACACAGCCGGCTCTCTATACTGTTAATGCCCTTACTTGCCTTAAAAAAGCACAAGAAACCAAGATAACCCCTAAATTCTTGGCTGGCCATAGTCTGGGAGAATATAACGCTTTACTAACTGCGGGCGTCTTTGACTTTGAAACAGGATTAAAACTCGTTAAAGAGCGTGGTAAATTGATGCACCAAGTTACAAACGGAGCTATGGCAGCTGTAATAGGCTTAAAAGTGGATAGCATAAAAATGATCTTGGAACAGCATAATCTTACAAGCATAGCAATTGCTAATGATAACTCTCATACTCAAATTGTAATTTCTGGTCAAAAAGAGGACATTGAACGAGCGCAAAGGTTGTGTGAACAAGCTGGCGCTCTGATGGTCATCCCTTTAAAAGTCAGTGGCGCTTTCCATTCTCCTCAAATGCGTCCTGTTCAAGAACAATTTGACGATTTCTTAAAAAAATTCAGATTTTCTCCCCCTACAATTCCAGTGATTGCGAACTATACGGCACGGCCTTACGCTGCCAACGATATATGCGCAAACCTCGTGCAACAAATAACTCATTCAGTACGGTGGACAGAAAGCATTGATTACGTGCTGGGCCAAGGCGAAACAGAATTTGAAGAAATGGGGCCTGGAACAGTACTCACTGGCTTAGTACAACGTATTAAAAATGGACAATAACTTATCTCTACCAACTTACTCTTCTCCTTTGATCTTACAACGCCAGGATTGTGTCCTGAGAGGGGGACTTTGTTTAAGTCAAATCAATGTTCAGCAATTAATCGCTACGCATCATGATTTTCTTCATCCAAAAGAGCAAGATTATTTAGCCACTCTCCTTTACCCCAAACGTCAACATAGCTATTTATTAGGGCGTTATTGCGCCAAACAGGCAATTTCTGCTTATAAAAATCTCAATAATTCTACACAAGTATTGATTGAAACTGGCGTTTTCCATCAACCTATTGTCAACTACTTAAGTCATGACAATATACAAGTAAGCATTAGCCATACGGATATTCTAGGAGCGGCTCTTGCTTTTCCAGAAGCTCATCCTATGGGCATTGATGTAGAAGCAATCTGTCCGAGCAAAGTAGCTACAATAAAAACCCAATTATCACCAAATGAACAGCAGCTAGCTTTTTTATTTTCTGATAATAAAGCAGTACAATTGACGTTTCTGTGGACTGTCAAAGAAGCTTTATCAAAAGTACTGAAATGCGGCCTTATGGCACCCTTTGAACTTTTAGAAGTGGAAAAAACTAAATATCAAGAAAATTTTGCAATAAGCTATTTTAAAAATTTCAAACAGTATAAAGCACTTTCCTTTTTCTTAGATACAGCAGTTTGCTCTCTTGTCTATCCCCAAAAGACATATCTAGCCCTTGATATTAGAGCCATACAAAAAATCTTAGGAAGGCTTCCTACATGAGAAAGCCTATTATTTTAATGTTCTTCGGTCAAGGTTCCCATTATTATCAGATGGAGGAGGAGTTCCGCCGGAGAATGACGTATTTTTGGCAAACGCGAGTGTAACACCCTAATTTTAATTGGTAAAATGACAGGGAAGAATTTCGGGGAAATCTCTTGGTTCTCTTTCCACGAATGATAGAAAAGTGGCTCCGTCAAGTTGTTTGGATAAGAAGTTAGAGAAGCGCCTTTCTTCTATTTTTAGGCATAATTCTGGCTTGAAGAAACAATATCATCAAATGTCACAAAAGCTATTTTAAGTTTCTGTCTATAGTCTGGGGCAGAATATTTATATCGACCAACTTTTAAAAGATTCCGAAAAACACCCATGCTACTGAGAAATCTTTGCGCACCACCAGGACTTTTAAAACCTCGCATTTGCCTTTCCTTTTCCCGGGTTGGCTGGTGGCTGTTTTCTATTCGATTATTAAGGCGCTTGTGAGAACGATGTTCAACAGATTTAAATAAGACACGGTGGGCTTTTCTGTAACTTCTCAGTTTATCCGTGATCATAACCCTTGGAGAAACTCTAACTCTTTTAAGGGCCAATTTCAAAAATCGTATAGCGGCTTTGGCATTGCGTCTTTTTTGGAGAAGAATCTCTATTTCCTCACCGTCACTATCGATCAAGCGCCAGAGCCAAAAGATTTCTCCCTTGATCTTTATTCTCATTTCATCAATGTGCCATTTGTCTTTGAAAGAAGAGCCTCTCTTGCGACGTATTGTTTTGGCAAACACTGGGCCCCAGGTACGACACCAATTACGAATTGTTTCATAAGTAACTTCGACACCGCGTTCTAAAAGCATTTCACTAACATCTCTTAAGCTCAGCTTAAAACGGTAATATCGTCTCACAGCATAACCAATAATGCTTTTAGGTATCCGATAGCCTTTATACCGCTCATTCATGGTTCGACCCTCATTTTTTCAAAAGGATTTTAAACTAGGCGAGTATTAATCTCAACAACTTGACGGAGCCAATCGTTTCACCCGTGCCGTAGCCATTGGTAGTCCACGCGAATTTAGGCAGGCCGAGAAAGAAGAGCAGGAAATTGCTGAAGCATGTAATCGGCTGATCAAAAATTGTATTATTTGTTGGAATTATCTCTATCTTACCCATAAGCTGAAACGGATGACAGACGACGAGGAAAAAGAGCAGTACTCAACATTATTTCCAGCCATTCTATTATGACATGGGCGCATATCAACATGCTTGGTGAATACGATTTCTCCGAAGAAAAGCGTAAAGATTCTGTCGGAATTTTACCCCCGAAAATGGCCGCCTGAATCTATCTGAAAAACGGGGGACATAAAACACTGTAAAGCAAAGCCTGTCAATGATTATAGAAAATCCCTGTGGTATCTTACGTTCCTTGTATCTTTCAAGTATCCAGTATATGGAGCTAATATGGGAACGTACATAACCTCATGTATGAACCTGTCGGCTGGGTCAAGGTTTTTTGAAAGAGGAATGGTTGATAAAAGGAAAGATCGGCTGCAGTCATGTCTATGGCCTGTTGGTGAGGTATTTTTCCTTTGCCCTGATGGAAATACGCCTCTGAGAGATCCCAATTAGTTTGTCGGCTTATACCAAAATTAACCCACTATATTACAATTCCCTGCGTGTTTGTAACACAGATACTCATAATTATATGTTAATTAACATATAATTTAACGGCGTAGCGTAAATCTCGGGGGCTATCCATCTTATGGAACTCCAAAGAAACCCACATCATGTCTTCCGCATTATGTATCACTTTGTCTGGATACCCAAATATCGTCATAAGGTATTTAGTGAACCTTATCGTACCGTTATGAAAAATATTATCGAGCAAATAGGTTATGACTATAACATAGAAATTCTTGAGCTTGAGATTCCGGTAGATCATATTCATATGGTTGTGCGGTCGGAACCTAAAGTATCTCCAGTAGACATTATGCAAATCATCAAGAGTATCTCAGCACGACAATTTTTCAAGCTTCATCCCGACATTAAGAAAAAATATTTTTGGGGTGGTAAATTATGGACTCAAAGTTATTTTGTTGAAACGATTGGAAATGTCAATGAAAAAATTATACGCCAATACGTAAAAATCAGCTTATTGTTAACAATTGACCTAAATGAAAGCAGGAATTAAATTGCGAATCTAAGGTGTATCGTCAATTGAAAGCTGCTGAGGAAAGAAGGGTAGATTTAGAGAACCGTATTGCAGAATACGCAAAAGTATTTGCGAGAAGGAAGTGCAGAAAACCGCCATCCTCGTTCAAAAGACGATAATTGAGGGTAAGCCTTAGAAAATGTATTAACCATAAAAACAAGGAGTCCCTTAATGAAGGCCCTAAGAACGATGTTTATTAATAATCTAGTGTTGATTATTGGAATAATGGCTTTAAGCCTGAAACAGGCATGTGCTATGGATATTTTGGACAGAGAGCTACACCCTATAGAAATGAAATTAAGGGGTGCCCTGAGAGCTGTAATTTGGGATCACCCTCCACAGCCAAATGGCGAAGACCTTAAAGTGAAAGGTCCTATGGAAACAACATATGGTTACAGTGGTGGATTAAATGAAAAAGTTCTTAAGAGTTATGCTACTTTAATTTATACTATTGCAGGTGCTGATGGAATAAGTGAGGATGAAAGAGAATATATTAAAGGACAGCTTAAGCTTCTCTGTTCTGACAAACAAGGGAGTGGGATATCTCAAAGTGTAATAGATGAGCATCTCGCTGGATTATATAATAAAGCGAACACAGGTGAGCTTCTTAAAGAAGAGGATGTAAAGTCTTCTATTGAAGCACATGTAAGGAATTTGATGGAGGTTGGTGAAACTTCTGATATTTTCACAGCTGCTGCTAAGTGCGCCTTATATGATGCTATCATGGCTTCAAGAGCAGACGGAGAATTTTCCACAAAAGAACGGTCAGCAGCTAAAAATGCAGCAAATGAGCTTGGTATATCTAAGGAAGAGCTTGCCTTACTAGACAAGGGTTGCAAGAGAGCAAGCTTATTAAATAGATATCCAGTGATTATTACGGCCCCTAACTTTGAAAAAGATGTTGATGCTTTTTACAAAGAAGTTAATGAATACTATACAAAAAATAAAAATTATCTTTTTATTTTGAAACGTAAGTTATCAAAATATTAGGTTGTTTTTAAACTTGCAAACTCCTTTTTGGCTGTATAGTTAAAAAGGAGTCTGCTTATAATATAAGGATTAATTGATTAAAACAGGATCCTTTCTTAAAATGATTTCATCTTATTGCTTATTCCTTATTCCTCCTAGCAACGCTGAAAACGAAAACAAGAAATCAAAAAGAAAAATAATCAACTGGTTGTGGGTTTTAAATGCCAATATCCTCAGTAAAAGATTTTTATAGTTCAAAGTTTATTTTTGAGGATGAAAAAATGTTTGCACGGGTCAATTTTCTCAAAAATTAGTAGATTTTAGGCATAATGGTGCATGCTCATTAAAGAAATTTAATATTAATTGAGTTTTTGAAAATCTAAAGAATTTAGCCGCTACAAGAATGCCTTCGGTTAATCATAGAGTAAGCAATATATTTTATTCCATAAGGGTGTACGCTGATTCTTTCAAAGCGGAGCAAAAGACGCTTGAATTTGTCTTCCAGGCAAAGATCCTCTCAATCGTACGGAAGCGCTCTTTAAAGATTTCAGGGCTAAACATAGGCTTGCATCCGCGCTTCGTCTTCTTTCTGTTTCTTTTGTTCGGGTTAATGTTAGGCTTCATTCCTACATTAAAAATCTTTTTACGGTTAGCTCTGCAATCATACACCCCATCAAGGCTCATGATAGAACCACGAAGGTCAAAACCAACTAATCTTGCAATCTTTATCAAGGGGTTAATGGCCTCTCGTATAAGGGGTGATTCATTTTGGTTACCGGGAGCAAATATCATAGGGGAAACAATATTACAATTCCGGTCGCAAATAGCCACAACCTTATCCCCTTTTGTATGCTTGTGGCCATTATATCCTAAATTACCACCCCTTTTTAGACGGGGTTGTAGAACCATCTCCATGAACGATACTTGTGTCTAATAAATTGTTTTGGAATAAACTATGAACTGTTCCAACAAAGATGCTTTTAAAGCATCCATCTTTTTGCCAACGCTGGAAAGTGCGGAAAATGCGGGTATGATGAATTTCTGGTTGCCCAAAATGTATTTTTTCAATAGGCAGCTCTTTCCACTGGCATCCCGTATGCATGATTTTCAAGATATAGTTGAAGATCCGATAAAATGGAATTTTTGCATGGGGGTCCTCTGGCTGCTGTCGTTAAATGAAGCAAGACAAATTCATTAAACTCATTTTCTTTTACATGGTTGGAATGCTTTGATATTTCCTGCTGTTTATCATCCTTCCTCCAATAGAATTTGAGTTACTTCAGGCAACAACCATACTGACTAACGCTTTGAAAATATATAAATAAAATATATTTTAGGTAAAAATTAAAACTGGCAATGAGTCGCTGGTAATTTACCCTCAATATACCTGCAAGGCTTTGAAACACTTGGCAGATTACTATGGCATTCAACTGAGTATGTGGAAGGTAGCCAATGCTTTCGATAATGCCGTTGCGGAAAGCTTTTTCCATACTTTAAAAACTGAGCATGTTTATTTTGAATCATACAAAAACCTTGAGGAGGCAAAAATGAATATATTCGAGTATGTTTATGATTTTTATAACCAAACCCAAAGGCATTCCACGCTGGGATACTTATCGCCAGCCCAGTTTGAGAAAAACTTTTGTGCACAACAAAAAGTTTCTCTTCTTAGTGTCCAATAAATGGTTGCAAGATCACTTCATCCCAACCGCTAATGGTTGGATCTATTGCGCTATCATCTTGGATTTATTCTCAAGAATGGTCGTAGGGTTAGCAATTGAAGCAAGCATGACGGTCAAGCTTGTTGGGATTAAACCCCCTAGTGTTTCTTGCCTTGACGGATAAATTGAAAAATGCTTTAGTATTTTTTGAGTTAGGTGAATAAGGGGGGCGCAGCTTCGATATGTCTGAAATCCTTTCTTTATAATTGACTGGTTACTCCTTGCTTTTCAAGCCTTCCTCAAAAATTATAGTGGTTAGCACCATATTAATTAATACGGATTCATCGCATTTTATTAGGTGTAGTTGCAGATAAATTAAAAATTTATTTATCAGAAAGGTAAGTATAATGGATAAAGCTTCACTGGTAGGGACCTGGAAACTATTAAATTTTGAACTAAGATCTAATGATGGGGAAGCTATATACCCTTTCGGAAAGGAGCCGATAGGTTATATTATTTATACTCTGAATGATTATATGAGTGTGGCAATTATGTCTGCTAATCGGCCTGAATGGAGCACAAATGATTTTCTTGGTGCCCCAACTGATGAAAGATTAGAGATAGCAGATAACTTTATAGGATATTTAGGTCGATATGAAATTATTAACGATATGATTAATCATTATGTGGAGGTTAGCTCCTTTCCAAATTTTATCAAAGTTAAGCAAACAAGAAAATATGAACATAAAGATAATCAGCTAATACTAACATCTCCTCCCCACCTTCGTGATGGGAAAGAGATGCATTATCATGTAATATGGGAACGTGCATAATCCCATGTATGGACCTGCCGACTGAGTCACTTGGCAAAAGCCAAAGGTCTTCTCTCTAAAACAGACAAAATCGATTCTATGGTTTTGGCAGAATATGGTCTTAGGTTACAACCAAAACTCTTTTCAGATGCCTCTCAGAAAACCTACGAATTGCGGCGTTGTTGCGTAAATGGGAAGCAAGAACAAACTTCCCCTTTTCCCAAAATTATTAGATTTTAACTGATTCCGGCATGCCAAGTTTGGTTCCGTTGCAAATTTGGAAATAAGGTGATTTAAGATTGCAATCCCTCAGGGACTGGACAGAATTTAGGCGTAAACGTTGAAAAGACGATTGAAAAAACGAACCTGATCTTGATAGCTTTTTGTCAAATAAATTGTTTGCTCTTTAAGCATCATGGCCATGGCTTCAATGCCTTTGAGCGTTCGGTTAGCCGTCTTAAATGATTGGAAGCCTAACATGGGCCGGGTACGGCGTTTGATGCGTCGATGGTCTTGTTCAAGGATGGTGTTGAGGTATTTAATTTGCCTATGCTTCAGGTTCTGATCTAAGATGCCCTCCTTCTTCAATTCTCCTATAGCTGTATGATAAGAACAATGCTTATCTGTGGTAATAGAGGAAGGCCTATATTTACATTGCTTCAGCATTTTTTTAAAGAATCGCTTAGCAGCGGCCAGGTCCCGAGTATGTGCCAGCATAAAATCAACAGTCCTCCCATATTTATCGACGGCTCGATAGAGATACTTCCATTGGCCTTTGACTTTAATGTAAGTTTCATCCACTCTTAAAGACCAAGCTGAAGGTCGAGCATACCAATGTATCCTTTTCTCAAATTCGGGAGCGTAATGCTGGATCCAGCGGTAAATGGTTGTATGGTCAACCTTTATTCCTCTTTCACTAACCATTTCTGCTAATTGGCGATAGCTGAGGGGATAACGTAAGTACCAGCGTAAGCATTGCAAGATAACTTCTGGAAGGAAATGTCGATATCTGAACTCTTTAGGTTTCATTGCAGTGACCATTTATTAGATAATTTACCCTTAACCTAACAACTTCTCAAGAATTTGCAACGGAACCCTTTCGTTAACTCCCTTACTTATGAAATTTTTGGATAAATAGTAACGCCCTCTAAGCTCGTCTTCAACTGCGACGATTCCCATGCTGTGGGTGAAGCCTTGCAAGTATTGGTTATAAAATGAGTAACTGAATATATCCACGAAGTAGACTTTACTTTCTTCGGCTTTAATAACAGTAAATCCTTTAACCGTGCCCATATTAGGATCAGGAATGGTAACATTGAAGCCTATCTCATAATAACCTGGATTAAGCTGGATTGTTTTATATTGACCAGGCTTTAGCAGCCCTAGTTTGTTCACTTGAGTTAATTTGTTATCCTTTAGAAGGCCTAGAGTAAGGCTATGGAGAAAAGAGTCGTTGTCCCTACTATTGTTCTCAAAGCGTTCCTGGTTTATGGGAGTGCAATCTATAGAAATTTCCTTAGCATTATAAAATATGGAAAGTTCATCCTGCCAGCTTTTAAATTGCTTCCTGCTCACTTGCTACACATAATGTTTAAAACTAAAAATACAATAAAATTATTTTTGAAATTTAGCGACAGCCTGAAGGAGATATTTTCAATAGAAGAACTTGGCTTACCCGCCAAACCCTCTATCGTCACGTCGGCCCCCAAGGAGAACTTCGAGCAGATGCCCAAAATCTTTTAGAGAAGAAGAGGGGAGCAAACTTTTACATCTAATCCTCAATAACCTTTTGCAACAAGGCCTAGGTTTCTTCTCTATGTGCGTATCCTTCATGATCCACATCCTCAGAATCTTTTTCGCTAACCTGCCAAATACTTAAGTGTGGTCCCAAATCTTCCTCGTCACCGGTACTATCTTCTCCAAGCTGCCAAATATTTAAGTGCGGTTCCGAGTTTTCCTCGTAATCGGTGCTATCTTCTCCGAACATTCCTGAGCGATAAACTCTCCTGAAATAACGTTGGGCTGTATCATATTGTGAATCCTCGCATGTCACCCCTCTTAATGAGCCCAGTTTATTCATACTTTCCTTGTCAAGAATTTGGCCTTCCAAGTCAAGACGGATGGGAGTAAGGCGTGTTCCTAACACATTAATGAAGGTTTGAAAGGATATATGTGTACGTTGGGTAACCGAATTAAATCCTTTCTGTATTTCTTTCTCCCCCTCCTCCTTGGCAGTTTTTTTGCTATGTTTGGTAAGCCACCCAACCATCATAGGAGCATGCTTCTCAAGTTCTCGCATATATGTCCCTTTCATCTTAATTCTCCTAATATCAGGCATACTACAAAAGATGGTACTGTCGCATCTGTTTGAGGAGAGTATAATTGTGAGTAAGACGGCCTGATTTTGGACACCCTAAGCCATTAGGTTGGCAAAATTAAGAAATGCAGATTGAGAAGCTGTTTGTCCAATTATTTGCCCTTTTTGTATCATACGAATATTTTCGATTCCTGAAATAGTCTGTTTGGCTGAATAGAAGTTTTTAAACCCAAGAGTTGGCCTTGTTCGTTTCTTGATAAATCGATGATCCTGCTCAACAATATTGTTGAGATATTTGATTTGTCGTATCTCAATTTCATCGCCTTTTGAGACATTCTTATTAAAATAATCAAGGGCTGCTTTGTTGCTACAACTCTTGTCAACTGTCACTTTGTCAGGCTTTCCATTCTGCTTGAAAGCCTTTCTGAAAAAGGCCTTTGCAGCATCAGCATCTCTTTTGGCTCGCAGTAGAAAGTCAATAGTATTTCCTTGACTATCGACGGACCGATAAAGGTAAACCCATTTCCCGTTCAACTTGATATAAGTCTCGTCCATGCGCCAGCTCCCCCTAACTGGTTTTTTGCGCTGACGAACACGCTTATCAATTAGATACACAAACCGACGCACCCATCTCTGTAACGTCGAATGGTCGATAATGGCCCCTCTGATCATCATCATTTCTTCCAAGTCTCTGTAGCTTAGAGAAAATCGACATTTCATATACACAAAAAGCATGATAACTGAGGGAGAAGAACAAAATCCTTTAAAATGGGGAAGAAGACGGGGACATATGGTGAGCATCTAAACAGACTGTTTTCTAAACCTTTACACCTTAATCTCTCAATTTTCAACAAATGCGACAGTACCCATTTAAAGAAGGTAAAGGGAAACAAGATAAGGCTTGTGCTGCTCTTTTTGATAAACGGCTGAATTCTGGTACAGGCAATATCTTTCCTGAAAGAGTAAATAACGATTCAATAAAACCTATCACTTGTCTTAAAGCTAACTTGAATAAATGACGGAAAGTTAGGAGGAGATTTATACAAGTCTGAGAGTAAACTAAAGGCCGGCCCCGTTTTCGTTCTTCTGCTGAAGGAGCTAACCAGCTTTCCTCAAGATCTTCACTTAACCAAACTGTTAAAGATCCTCTTTGCTTCAAAGCCTTATTATACTCACGCCAGTTTGTTACTTTATAAGAAATCTTCTTGGTTGAAAATTTACTAATCTGCTTCTTCATAAACTCAATCTACCAAATCTATTGCAGCCTATCTCCTATTTATCAGTTCATGGGTATTTTGGCAACAAAGTGATAATAATGCTCTTAATGGATTTTTGTCGGGGAAATAGCACCTAGAATGAGATGAATATGTAAGTTAATTACTTAAAATTTTAAGATGCAACAGACCCTCCTTCCCGTGTTGCCTTCGCGATACGGACTTGAAGTCGATGAACCTGCTCTTTTGCCTGTTGCCAATTAATGGTATTCCAGGTTAAAGATGTGGCTGCGGATGCACCAGTCATAGATTCTTCCATAATCGTCATTTGCTTTTCCTCATAAGATCGACTCTCCAAGTTTTCTCACGATGAAGACCCGTCGGACGTGGGCTCACTTTCGTGCCTGGTGAAATTTAAACCAGTATCCTAACCATTACAGCTAGGCTTTCGCTTTTTCCGACATCCTGCTCTCGCACCACCATAAGCTTTCCTTACGGTCAACTGTCCCAGGGTTACCCTTGGAAATGGTACGAGGTTGCCACGTTCCACAAAGCTGAGCATGTTGGGTTAGGCACTTGCTATTGACCGAGGAGAGTGGTGACCACGCAGATGAAGTAACTAATCATTCTGCCTTCTCCTATTACCTTTTGGCTTCAGTGTATCAACCACTTTCACTGGTTATTGGTGACGATCTTTAATCACAAGTTCACATATGTTTGCCATACCAACTCCCTAGCACTCATCCAGTCGTGGTTACTAGAAGGGCTTGCCTCTCGCGATTTAAACCCCAGGCATTACTGCCTTTCGTTACATTGTCAGACCCGCTCTTGATTCAGGGCCCTAGGGTCACCCCGTGGCAGGGGTGGTTTCCTCACTTCTATAGAGAAGAGGGAAACAGCTCTTCTTTGCGACCTCGTGTCGCAAAATTACAGCCAATACGGCGTTCAGCCATTAAGCGCTTCTTTAAGATCTTTTGTAAGGTTGTAGTCATCTCTATTTCCGTTTTAAAAGGAAGAACCCAAGTTCTTCCTTTGGTGCCTATGCGCCCTGAACTAATAATAAGCGACCAAGTGCCGAATAGATTATGACATTGCTTAATTTCGTACCATCGGTAAATACCCTTGGCAGGGTCAATTGCTTTAAGTCGATAATTCTGCATTTTTCTTCACAGTTGTGTGGATAAGTCAGCGTAATAATCCTTATATATGGCGATCAAAATGGCTCTTTATAAGGAAAACACCTGTTTGCCTTTTAATTAAGCAGTTGCTCTTATTATAAGTAGAAGAAAAACTATTTTTAAGTAAAGAAGAGATTTGAATTCACGTGGCTAAAACAGACGGTAAGGGGGCCTAGCACGTTGTATAAGAGGGGGACTTCTTCGTTTTACGATCCTTCCAGGACAATCTAGGACCACAGGCAGCCATATGCACGGTTCTCCGATCATACCGCTTGTTAACCTTATCCAGAGCCAGACTGATTTGTTGCGTCTTATGGGTATCTACTTCAGGCTTATCAAATAAACTGAGTTGAGTTTGAGTAATAGGCATTTAATCCAAAGCAGCAAGGCTCACAGGTGCTTACTCTACAACATGCTTGTGTATAGACTAATTATTTAACATAATTTTTATTATAATATCAGATAAAAAAGGCGGAAAAGCGTAGCTAGCCCACATGGATAAGTGACTTGGCAGCGTGTGGCCCCACATGAAACCTATGTCTTTAACCCCCCTCCTTATGCGCAATTGGGGTTATTACTAAGATCAAGAAAAATATGAAAAATTGTCTTATGGATATGACTGATAAGATGATGCTCATGCGCCGTTCTTTTGTTGAGACAATCTTTTCTTCAATGAAGTCCTTTAATACCTTGATTCATCACCGTCATCGTTGCCCAATTAATGCTTTTGCTCATCTCTTTGCTGGTCTCATTAATTACCAACTCAGGCCAGATAAGCCTTCTCTCCACTTTCTTACTAACCTCATCCCTTAAACGCAATTGGGGTATGTCTTTATGTTCAGAAAATAAGTCAGATAAAATAGGTTTGCTTTTTGAATCTGCGAGAATCACCGGCTTACGATAGATTGCCAGACATTTAATAATTTTTTTATCGTGGCATTGTTAGGATCATCACTTGTAATTATATTAATTGGAACCGGAACAAAACCACCTAATACACAAGCCCAAAAAGCTGTTATAAAATCTTGGTTTACTGATAACTGAAAAATAACTTTATTTTGTGGCTGTATTCCTTTTTCTTTTAATCCTGACAACACTTTCTGAGCATTTATTAATAAATCAGGATATGTCTGAAAAAAATCCTCACCATTTTCCTGGATATACATGATTCCATTTTTCTCATGCCGCCTTACGGCATTAAGAAGCATCTGAGCTAATGTAAGAGGAAGTTGCTCCTTTTTTTCTAAGCTAGTTCCCATGCAAATTGAAAGTTTTCCTATAATCTCCTCTTCTGCAAACATTTTGGCTGTCTCCTCTCCCTCTTTTATGAAATATTACCCTCTAGCAAGCTTGCGATTCTCTGAACTTTTTCTCCCACTTCTTATTGTTGAATTTTGAGAGAGATTTGAAAGGTAGCTAGCAAACTTTGAAATTGTTATATGGTTAAAAAGTTCTATTATTGAAAACTCTAAATGGAACTCCTTCTGTAATTTGGAATGTAGCTGAACCAACAGTAACGAATGACCTCCCAATTCAAAGAAGTTGTCATAAATACCCACCTTGTCAACTTTAAGAACGCTTTTCCAGATCTCACATAGGGCCTTCTCCGTCTCTGTTCGAGGAGCGGCATATGCCTTCTCATCACCTCGATAGTCGGGAGCAGGCAATCCTTTACGATCCACCTTGCCATTGGCCGTTAAGGGAATAGCATCCAATATTACAAAAGCGGATGGAACCATATAGTCTGGAAGAACCGTTTGGAGATGGGCCCTTAACTCTGTAACGTCAATGGCGCCTTGTCCTTTATCTTTAAACACAAGATACCCCACAAGCCGCTTATCCCCTGGCGTATCTTCCCTTGCGATCACCACTGCTTCCTTAACTTGAGGATGTTTAAGGAGTGCAGCTTCTATCTCTCCCAGCTCTATTCTGAAACCTCGAATCTTTACCTGATCATCACAGCGGCCTATATATTCAATGTTCCCATCTTCTAGCCAGCGACAAAGATCGCCTGTCCGGTAAAGACGATCGTTCTTGCCCTTTTGCTTATCGCCTTCTGTCCGGAAGGGATTCGCAATAAACCTCTCCGCTGTCAGCTCAGGCCGATTCAAATACCCACGAGCTAATCCTTCGCCTCCTATATACAGCTCTCCAGGTACACCTACTGGAACAGGATTTAGAGAGGGGTCGAGTATATAAACTTGTGTATTAGCCACGGACTTACCAATCGTTGGAGAATCTCCTTCTAAAGGTGTAAAAGTCGACCATATTGTTGTTTCTGTGGGACCATAAACATTATAGACATAAGGCGTAAGGTTCTTAAGATCCTTAAATAACTTTATGGAAAGCGCTTCTCCTCCTGTGAGAATTTTCATACCTTCCCTGCTCGTCCAGCCAGAATCTAAAAGCATGCGCCAGGTTGAAGGAGTAGCTTGTATGATGGAAATATTCCTTGCATCGACAATCCTTTTTAAATAGTCAGGGTCGGCTTCTCCTTTTTGTTTGGTAACAACAAAAGAAGATCCCGTAATTAGGGGCAAATAAATCTCTAAACCTGCAATATCAAAGGTAATGGTCGTCAAAGCAAGCCAACTGTCAGCTTGTGTAAGTTTTACATTTTCTTGGATGCTCATAAGAAGATTAAGAACGCTCCGATGTTCAATCGTAACACCCTTAGGCTTACCTGTTGAACCTGATGTATAGATCACATAGGCTAGGTGATGAGGTTGTGTTATGTGATTGGGATTAGATGTTGGATATTTGGTAAGTTTTTCTTGATCTGTGTCTACAAAAAAAACTTCTGCTTCTGTTCTTGGCAATCTCTTAAGAACATCTTGTTGTGTGAGGATCATAGAAGCTTTCGTATCTTCTAGCATAAATTGGATACGGTCTTGAGGATAGGATGGATCGATCGGAACATAAGCCCCACCTGCTTTTAAGATCGCTAGAATACCGATGATCATCTCTAACGATCGCTCACAAGCGATTGCCACCAATGCATCAGGCTTGACTCCTTGTTCTCTCAAGTAATGAGCAAGCTGGTTGGCTCTTTTGTTGAGCTCTTGGTAAGTAAGTTCTTGTCCTTCAAAAATGACCGCTATGTTATTTGGCGTCTTTAGGAGTTGCGTTTCAAACTGCTGATGGATCGTCTTGTCTTCAGGATAGTCCCGTTGGGTGGCATTCCATGTGTTGATGAGTTGATGCTTCTCTTCAGCAGCCAACATCTCTAGTTGTGCAAGATTCTTATCAGGATTCTCTACTATTTCTTCTAAGAGATTCTGGAAATGCCTTTGCATCCTCTCAATTGTTTCAAGTTTAAACAGATCTATTGCATATTCAAATGATCCTTGTAAGCATCCATCAGTCTCTATAAGATTCAGGGTTAAATCAAACTTCGCTACTGGATACTCAAAAGTCTGCTCCTTCGCTTTTAAACCTTTCAGCTTTAGCGCGCTGTTCTCTGCAGCGTTCTGCAAAATAAACATCACTTGAACAATTGGCTCCTGAGCAAGACTGCGCTCAATCTCTAAATGCTCAACCAATTTCTCAAAAGGCAGATCTTGATGATCATAAGCCTCTAGGGCCTTCTGTTTCACTTGCAAAAGAAGGTCCTTAAAGCTTAAGTCCGACGAAAGATTAGCTCTCAAAGCAAGCGTGTTCACAAAAAAACCAACAACACGCTCGATCTCTTGGCGATTGCGATTCGCAATAGGAGATCCAACGACAATATCTTCCTGATTCGTATAGCGATATAAGAGCGCGTAAAAAGCCGAAAGGAGAGTCATAAACAATGTGGCTTGCGTCTCTTCACTGAGCTCTATTAATTTCTTGGTTAGAGTCGGAGATAAAGAAAAGCTTGTTCGGCTTCCTTTATAGCTCTGTACAGGGGGCCTTGAATAATCTGTGGGCAGCTCTAATAACGTAGGTACTCTTTGAAGCTCCTCTTCCCAATAGGCCAGCAGTTTCTGGTAAGCTGCTCCTTCTTCTTTGAGATGCTCTCTCTGCCAAACACTAAAGTCAGCATACTGTACGGGTAAAGGCGCAAGATCTGCTTCTCGGCTTTCCAGAGTCGCGTTATAAAGTTCAGAAAGCTCATCAATAATTATTCCCATTGACCATCCATCCGCAACACTATGATGAATGGTGAGAACAAAGATATGTTCTTGCTCATTTTGTTTAATCAGCGCAGCCCTTATCAGTGGGCCTTCTATTAAGTCAAAGGGAGCTAAGGTCTCTTCTTCAATGCACTCTTTCAACTTAGAAACTCTAGCTTCGGCTTTTAAAAGAGAGAGATCTACGAGAGGAAGATCAAGGTTTAAATTTTCCTTAATTATTTGATAAGGCTCTCCTTCTTCAGTCTTAAAGACCGTTCTTAACGCCTCATGACGCTCGATAAGCTTGTTCAAAGCTGCTTGAAGGGCGTTCTGATCAAGGAACCCCTCCAACCGTAAAGCCATAGGAATATTATAAAGAGCGCTACCTGGCTTTAGTTGATCAATAAACCACAACCTAGCTTGCGCAAAGGAAAGAGGAAGTTTTTCTGATCTTTGGATAGGAAGTAGAGGAAATTCTTCATCCTTCGGTGTTGCGTCTTTGGATGCAATGCCTTTCGCTAAGTCAACTATAACGGCGCTTTTAAAGAAGTCTCTTAAAGAAAGTTCAACCCCATACTGAGATCTCAAACGAGACACAACTTGCGTAGCAAGAAGAGAATGACCTCCCAATTCAAAGAAGTTGTCATAAATACCTACCTTGTCAACTTTAAGAACGCTTTTCCAGATCTCACATAGGGCCTTCTCCGTCTCTGTTCGAGGAGCGGCATATGCCTTCTCATCACCTCGATATTCGGGAGCAGGCAATCCTTTACGATCCACCTTGCCATTGGCCGTTAAGGGAATAGCATCCAATATTACAAAAGCGGATGGAACCATATAGTCTGGAAGAACCGTTTGGAGATGGGCCCTTAACTCTGTAACGTCAATGGCGCCTTGTCCTTTATCTTTAAACACAAGATACCCCACAAGCCGCTTATCCCCTGGCGTATCTTCCCTTGCGATCACCACTGCTTCCTTAACTTGAGGATGTTTAAGGAGTGCAGCTTCTATCTCTCCCAGCTCTATTCTGAAACCTCGAATCTTTACCTGATCATCACAGCGGCCTATATATTCAATGTTCCCATCTTCTAGCCAGCGACAAAGATCGCCTGTCCGGTAAAGACGATCGTTCTTGCCCTTTTGCTTATCGCCTTCTGTCCGGAAGGGATTCGCAATAAACCTCTCCGCTGTCAGCTCAGGCCGATTCAAATACCCACGAGCTAATCCTTCGCCTCCTATATACAGCTCTCCAGGTACACCTACTGGAACAGGATTTAGAGAGGGGTCGAGTATATAAACTTGTGTATTAGCGACAGGGGATCCAATGGGAACCGTTAAAGTTGTTATGTTTTGCCCTGTCCCATCATAGCTCGTGGTAATAATGGAACTTTCAGTAGGACCATATGCGTTATAAATCTGGCCGCCTGATAATGAGGATATTTTTTCATAAAGAGTTTTAGAGAGTGACTCACCTCCTACTATAACATAACGTAGGTTAGCATATTTATTTCCTTTGAGTGAAAGAGCAATTAAAAGATTCTCTATCGTTGTAGGCGTACTATGAAGTACAGAAATCGAATGAGACAAAAACAAACCTGCCAAATGCTCAACATCTTCTAAAATAGCGGGTATAATAACTTGCGCTCCACTGATCAAAGGCCACCACAAAGCCATTACAGAGGCGTCAAAACTAAATGATAATTGGTGCAAAAACCCATCATCAGCTGTGAGCGGTGCATAGTCTTGATACCATAGAAGACGGCCACAGACGCTCCGATGTTCAATCGTAACACCCTTAGGCTTACCTGTTGAACCTGATGTATAGATCACATAGGCTAGGTGATGAGGTTGTGTTATGTGATTGGGATTAGATGTTGGATATTTGGTAAGTTTTTCTTGATCTGTGTCTACAAAAAAACTTCTGCTTCTGTTCTTGGCAATCTCTTAAGAACATCTTGTTGTGTGAGGATCATAGAAGCTTTCGTATCTTCTAGCATAAATTGGATACGGTCTTGAGGATAGGATGGATCGATCGGAACATAAGCCCCACCTGCTTTTAAGATCGCTAGAATACCGATGATCATCTCTAACGATCGCTCACAAGCGATTGCCACCAATGCATCAGGCTTGACTCCTTGTTCTCTCAAGTAATGAGCAAGCTGGTTGGCTCTTTTGTTGAGCTCTTGGTAAGTAAGTTCTTGTCCTTCAAAAATGACCGCTATGTTATTTGGCGTCTTTAGGAGTTGCGTTTCAAACTGCTGATGGATCGTCTTGTCTTCAGGATAGTCCCGTTGGGTGGCATTCCATGTGTTGATGAGTTGATGCTTCTCTTCAGCAGCCAACATCTCTAGTTGTGCAAGATTCTTATCAGGATTCTCTACTATTTCTTCTAAGAGATTCTGGAAATGCCTTTGCATCCTCTCAATTGTTTCAAGTTTAAACAGATCTATTGCATATTCAAATGATCCTTGTAAGCATCCATCAGTCTCTATAAGATTCAGGGTTAAATCAAACTTCGCTACTGGATACTCAAAAGTCTGCTCCTTCGCTTTTAAACCTTTCAGCTTTAGCGCGCTGTTCTCTGCAGCGTTCTGCAAAATAAACATCACTTGAACAATTGGCTCCTGAGCAAGACTGCGCTCAATCTCTAAATGCTCAACCAATTTCTCAAAAGGCAGATCTTGATGATCATAAGCCTCTAGGGCCTTCTGTTTCACTTGCAAAAGAAGGTCCTTAAAGCTTAAGTCCGACGAAAGATTAGCTCTCAAAGCAAGCGTGTTCACAAAAAAACCAACAACACGCTCGATCTCTTGGCGATTGCGATTCGCAATAGGAGATCCAACGACAATATCTTCCTGATTCGTATAGCGATATAAGAGCGCGTAAAAAGCCGAAAGGAGAGTCATAAACAATGTGGCTTGCGTCTCTTCACTGAGCTCTATTAATTTCTTGGTTAGAGTCGGAGATAAAGAAAAGCTTGTTCGGCTTCCTTTATAGCTCTGTACAGGGGGCCTTGAATAATCTGTGGGCAGCTCTAATAACGTAGGTACTCTTTGAAGCTCCTCTTCCCAATAGGCCAGCAGTTTCTGGTAAGCTGCTCCTTCTTCTTTGAGATGCTCTCTCTGCCAAACACTAAAGTCAGCATACTGTACGGGTAAAGGCGCAAGATCTGCTTCTCGGCTTTCCAGAGTCGCGTTATAAAGTTCAGAAAGCTCATCAATAATTATTCCCATTGACCATCCATCCGCAACACTATGATGAATGGTGAGAACAAAGATATGTTCTTGCTCATTTTGTTTAATCAGCGCAGCCCTTATCAGTGGGCCTTCTATTAAGTCAAAGGGAGCTAAGGTCTCTTCTTCAATGCACTCTTTCAACTTAGAAACTCTAGCTTCGGCTTTTAAAAGAGAGAGATCTACGAGAGGAAGATCAAGGTTTAAATTTTCCTTAATTATTTGATAAGGCTCTCCTTCTTCAGTCTTAAAGACCGTTCTTAACGCCTCATGACGCTCGATAAGCTTGTTCAAAGCTGCTTGAAGGGCGTTCTGATCAAGGAACCCCTCCAACCGTAAAGCCATAGGAATATTATAAAGAGCGCTACCTGGCTTTAGTTGATCAATAAACCACAACCTAGCTTGCGCAAAGGAAAGAGGAAGTTTTTCTGATCTTTGGATAGGAAGTAGAGGAAATTCTTCATCCTTCGGTGTTGCGTCTTTGGATGCAATGCCTTTCGCTAAGTCAACTATAACGGCGCTTTTAAAGAAGTCTCTTAAAGAAAGTTCAACCCCATACTGAGATCTCAAACGAGACACAACTTGCGTAGCAAGAAGAGAATGACCTCCCAATTCAAAGAAGTTGTCATAAATACCTACCTTGTCAACTTTAAGAACGCTTTTCCAGATCTCACATAGGGCCTTCTCCGTCTCTGTTCGAGGAGCGGCATATGCCTTCTCATCACCTCGATATTCGGGAGCAGGCAATCCTTTACGATCCACCTTGCCATTGGCCGTTAAGGGAATAGCATCCAATATTACAAAAGCGGATGGAACCATATAGTCTGGAAGAACCGTTTGGAGATGGGCCCTTAACTCTGTAACGTCAATGGCGCCTTGTCCTTTATCTTTAAACACAAGATACCCCACAAGCCGCTTATCCCCTGGCGTATCTTCCCTTGCGATCACCACTGCTTCCTTAACTTGAGGATGTTTAAGGAGTGCAGCTTCTATCTCTCCCAGCTCTATTCTGAAACCTCGAATCTTTACCTGATCATCACAGCGGCCTATATATTCAATGTTCCCATCTTCTAGCCAGCGACAAAGATCGCCTGTCCGGTAAAGACGATCGTTCTTGCCCTTTTGCTTATCGCCTTCTGTCCGGAAGGGATTCGCAATAAACCTCTCCGCTGTCAGCTCAGGCCGATTCAAATACCCACGAGCTAATCCTTCGCCTCCTATATACAGCTCTCCAGGTACACCTACTGGAACAGGATTTAGAGAGGGGTCGAGTATATAAACTTGTGTATTAGCCACGGACTTACCAATCGTTGGAGAATCTCCTTCTAAAGGTGTAAAAGTCGACCATATTGTTGTTTCTGTGGGACCATAAACATTATAGACATAAGGCGTAAGGTTCTTAAGATCCTTAAATAACTTTATGGAAAGCGCTTCTCCTCCTGTGAGAATTTTCATACCTTCCCTGCTCGTCCAGCCAGAATCTAAAAGCATGCGCCAGGTTGAAGGAGTAGCTTGTATGATGGAAATATTCCTTGCATCGACAATCCTTTTTAAATAGTCAGGGTCGGCTTCTCCTTTTTGTTTGGTAACAACAAAAGAAGATCCCGTAATTAGGGGCAAATAAATCTCTAAACCTGCAATATCAAAGGTAATGGTCGTCAAAGCAAGCCAACTGTCAGCTTGTGTAAGTTTTACATTTTCTTGGATGCTCATAAGAAGATTAAGAACGCTCCGATGTTCAATCGTAACACCCTTAGGCTTACCTGTTGAACCTGATGTATAGATCACATAGGCTAGGTGATGAGGTTGTGTTATGTGATTGGGATTAGATGTTGGATATTTGGTAAGTTTTTCTTGATCTGTGTCTACAAAAAAAACTTCTGCTTCTGTTCTTGGCAATCTCTTAAGAACATCTTGTTGTGTGAGGATCATAGAAGCTTTCGTATCTTCTAGCATAAATTGGATACGGTCTTGAGGATAGGATGGATCGATCGGAACATAAGCCCCACCTGCTTTTAAGATCGCTAGAATACCGATGATCATCTCTAACGATCGCTCACAAGCGATTGCCACCAATGCATCAGGCTTGACTCCTTGTTCTCTCAAGTAATGAGCAAGCTGGTTGGCTCTTTTGTTGAGCTCTTGGTAAGTAAGTTCTTGTCCTTCAAAAATGACCGCTATGTTATTTGGCGTCTTTAGGAGTTGCGTTTCAAACTGCTGATGGATCGTCTTGTCTTCAGGATAGTCCCGTTGGGTGGCATTCCATGTGTTGATGAGTTGATGCTTCTCTTCAGCAGCCAACATCTCTAGTTGTGCAAGATTCTTATCAGGATTCTCTACTATTTCTTCTAAGAGATTCTGGAAATGCCTTTGCATCCTCTCAATTGTTTCAAGTTTAAACAGATCTATTGCATATTCAAATGATCCTTGTAAGCATCCATCAGTCTCTATAAGATTCAGGGTTAAATCAAACTTCGCTACTGGATACTCAAAAGTCTGCTCCTTCGCTTTTAAACCTTTCAGCTTTAGCGCGCTGTTCTCTGCAGCGTTCTGCAAAATAAACATCACTTGAACAATTGGCTCCTGAGCAAGACTGCGCTCAATCTCTAAATGCTCAACCAATTTCTCAAAAGGCAGATCTTGATGATCATAAGCCTCTAGGGCCTTCTGTTTCACTTGCAAAAGAAGGTCCTTAAAGCTTAAGTCCGACGAAAGATTAGCTCTCAAAGCAAGCGTGTTCACAAAAAAACCAACAACACGCTCGATCTCTTGGCGATTGCGATTCGCAATAGGAGATCCAACGACAATATCTTCCTGATTCGTATAGCGATATAAGAGCGCGTAAAAAGCCGAAAGGAGAGTCATAAACAATGTGGCTTGCGTCTCTTCACTGAGCTCTATTAATTTCTTGGTTAGAGTCGGAGATAAAGAAAAGCTTGTTCGGCTTCCTTTATAGCTCTGTACAGGGGGCCTTGAATAATCTGTGGGCAGCTCTAATAACGTAGGTACTCTTTGAAGCTCCTCTTCCCAATAGGCCAGCAGTTTCTGGTAAGCTGCTCCTTCTTCTTTGAGATGCTCTCTCTGCCAAACACTAAAGTCAGCATACTGTACGGGTAAAGGCGCAAGATCTGCTTCTCGGCTTTCCAGAGTCGCGTTATAAAGTTCAGAAAGCTCATCAATAATTATTCCCATTGACCATCCATCCGCAACACTATGATGAATGGTGAGAACAAAGATATGTTCTTGCTCATTTTGTTTAATCAGCGCAGCCCTTATCAGTGGGCCTTCTATTAAGTCAAAGGGAGCTAAGGTCTCTTCTTCAATGCACTCTTTCAACTTAGAAACTCTAGCTTCGGCTTTTAAAAGAGAGAGATCTACGAGAGGAAGATCAAGGTTTAAATTTTCCTTAATTATTTGATAAGGCTCTCCTTCTTCAGTCTTAAAGACCGTTCTTAACGCCTCATGACGCTCGATAAGCTTGTTCAAAGCTGCTTGAAGGGCGTTCTGATCAAGGAACCCCTCCAACCGTAAAGCCATAGGAATATTATAAAGAGCGCTACCTGGCTTTAGTTGATCAATAAACCACAACCTAGCTTGCGCAAAGGAAAGAGGAAGTTTTTCTGATCTTTGGATAGGAAGTAGAGGAAATTCTTCATCCTTCGGTGTTGCGTCTTTGGATGCAATGCCTTTCGCTAAGTCAACTATAACGGCGCTTTTAAAGAAGTCTCTTAAAGAAAGTTCAACCCCATACTGAGATCTCAAACGAGACACAACTTGCGTAGCAAGAAGAGAATGACCTCCCAATTCAAAGAAGTTGTCATAAATACCTACCTTGTCAACTTTAAGAACGCTTTTCCAGATCTCACATAGGGCCTTCTCCGTCTCTGTTCGAGGAGCGGCATATGCCTTCTCATCACCTCGATATTCGGGAGCAGGCAATCCTTTACGATCCACCTTGCCATTGGCCGTTAAGGGAATAGCATCCAATATTACAAAAGCGGATGGAACCATATAGTCTGGAAGAACCGTTTGGAGATGGGCCCTTAACTCTGTAACGTCAATGGCGCCTTGTCCTTTATCTTTAAACACAAGATACCCCACAAGCCGCTTATCCCCTGGCGTATCTTCCCTTGCGATCACCACTGCTTCCTTAACTTGAGGATGTTTAAGGAGTGCAGCTTCTATCTCTCCCAGCTCTATTCTGAAACCTCGAATCTTTACCTGATCATCACAGCGGCCTATATATTCAATGTTCCCATCTTCTAGCCAGCGACAAAGATCGCCTGTCCGGTAAAGACGATCGTTCTTGCCCTTTTGCTTATCGCCTTCTGTCCGGAAGGGATTCGCAATAAACCTCTCCGCTGTCAGCTCAGGCCGATTCAAATACCCACGAGCTAATCCTTCGCCTCCTATATACAGCTCTCCAGGTACACCTACTGGAACAGGATTTAGAGAGGGGTCGAGTATATAAACTTGTGTATTGGCGACAGGGGATCCAATGGGAACCGTTAAAGTTGTTATGTTTTGCCCTGTCCCATCATAGCTCGTGGTAATAATGGAACTTTCAGTAGGACCATAGAAGTTATAGATCTTCTGACCTTCTACGCTTGAAATTTTTTTAAACGTTTTCTGCGTAAAGGTCTCACCAGCTAACATAATTTTTTTAATATGGGGAGCTTTTTGGAATTTTTGAGATTCTAATAAAGAGTCCATTAAAGAAGGAGTGCTTAATAAAGCTGTCACTTGATGCTTTGATATAAGTTGAATTATATAATCCGCATCACTCAGGCCTTCTCCAGAAGGTATAATCACTTGCGCTCCATTGAGTAATGGCCACCATAAGCTGACGACAGCTCCATCAAAGCTAAACGAGAACTGATGAAGATATTGATCCTGAGAAGATAAGGGTGTATACTCTTGCCACCATAACAATCGATTACAAATACTGTGATGTTCAATCATAACACCCTTGGGCTTACCTGTGGACCCAGAGGTATAGATCACATAGGCTAGATGATGAGGTTGGGTGATATAAAATGGATTTGATGTTGGATATTTGATAAGTTTTTCTTGATTTGTGTCTACCAAAAAAACTTCTGCTTCTGTTCTTGGCAATCTCTTAAGAACATCTTGTTGTGTAAGAATCAATGAAGCTTTGGTATCCTCTAACATAAACTGGATACGGCCTTGAGGATAGGAAGGATCGATCGGAATATAAGCCCCTCCAGCCTTTAATATCCCTAATATTCCGATAATCATCTCTAACGACCGCTCACAAGCGATTGCCACCAACGTATCGGGCTTAACTCCTTGTTCTCTCAAGTAATGAGCAAGCTGGTTGGCTTTGGTATTCAATTGCTGATAGGTCAGCTGTTCCTCTTCAAAGATCACTGCTATGTTGTCAGGAGTCCTAGCAACCTGTTCTTCAAACAGCTGGTGAATCGTCTTGTCTTTGGGATAATCCTTCCCCGTATCATTCCAATCAATCAGAATCTGCTGCTTTTCTTGTCCATTTAGTATTTTTAATTCATTTATTTTTTTATTTGGGTAATTTAAACTATCATCTAATAGAACTCGCCAGTGATCCACCATACATTCGATGGTAGTCCTAGTATATATGTTAGCATTATACTTTAAGATAATCTGATAACTGTTTTTTTCTGAATATATCTCCATAATAATATCGAGTGGTAATTTCCCAGCCTCTAGATCAATGATTTCGCACTCTATCCCTTGTAGATTTATTAAATTCAATATGGAATTGTTAAAAGAAAATGCTACCTGGTATAGTGTTTCTCGATTGATTGTTCTCGGCAAGTTTAATTCAGTCGCAAGTTGTCCTAAAGAAACGTCTTGATATGCATATCCTTCTAGGACAGAATCTTCGTTTTCGCAAAGAAGATCAATGAAACTCATGGAGGATTTGATTTGAATTCGAATAGGTAAAGTTTTAACAAAATAACCAATGGTATTTTCTATCTCTTCACTCATCCTCCCTAAAAAAGGTACTCCTATGGTAAAATCATCCTGATTTGAATAACGATACAAAAGGCCACTATATGCTGAGAATAATAAATTAAAGGGCGTTACGTTATTGGCTTTTGAGAAATTTGATATCTTTAAACAAATATCTGCAGGTAAATCATACTTGTATATATTTATATCTGGGCTTATGGGTTCTCTTGGTCTATCAATAGGCAAGTCAATTGGTCTTAGATCTTTCAACTTGGATTTCCAATACTCTAAATTCTCACCTAATTCGCTAAATGTATGGTTTTCTTGCTGTTCAATGTACTCTCTGTAAGAATAGCTTGGAAGTAATGAAAAAGCCTCCATTTCCCCTGAAAAAGCATTGTAAGCTCTACTTAATTCCTCAAAGAATATTTTATATGAAGCTCCATCAAAAATAATGTGATGCAAAGCTATTATTAATACATGAACCTCTGGGGAATATTGAATTAGGGTAAATTTAACGAGAGGGCCTGCTTCTTGATCAAAAACTTTATTCATCTCAAGCTCAAAGACTTCCTGAGCATGAGCTTTGATCATATTTTCATCATCACCTAAACTTGAACAATCTTTCATTGTAGAAGTAAGATTAATAGTAGAATTTATTTTAAAAAAGAGCTCTCCCTTTTCTTGAATGATTATTGCTCTTAACAATTCATGGCGGCTTATAATTTCCTCAAGAGCTTTTAATAAGGCAGATTGGTTAAGTTTTCCATTCAGCTTAATTGCCATGCCAGTAGTATACATAGATGTATCGGGATAAATTGCATTATGGTGCCAAAGTTGTTGCTGTCCTAAAGAAAGCTTAAAACTTGTCGATGCGTCGTTAAGTTTCATTTAAACTCTTCCCTTATAATTATTTTCTCTTAATTTTATATATTCTTTTATTTCTTAAGCGGCTCTAATTTCGAGTTTTGTTGCATGAGCAACCAATACTGAATATTCTATTCTTATCCCTTCTCTATCACTTTGATCAGTAGCATATAAAAATAATAATTTCCAAAAGAAATTCATTCTGTTATACTAGTGTACGTGTCTTACGAGCAAACATAGTGAGCTATCCTCAAAGGCCTATCGATGTGTAAGGCGCCTGCATATTCTGGTACAGGCTCATAATAGTAAGAGAACCCTTTTTCTTCATTCCAGGCACCCTCAAAAGCAAAAGGGATGTGTTCATGCCTCAACCACCCTGTTCCTTTTGCTTTTATGTAAGCCTCTTGACACACCCACCTTTTAAAAAAGGCTTCTACCCTTTTATTTTGGGGCATTGATGCCAATTGCGCTCGTTCAGATATGCTAAAAATTTTTTTGGATAGATAGCTCGTCGGTGTCTAGATCTTGGTTAATATATTCTATATCGACCCCCACTTCGTATGTGGAAGAGAAAGCATAAAGGGCGTAATCTTTAGAATGAGAGAGATTAAAATAGAGCCCCTCCTCTTCAACTAAACAAGGCTTCCCCCATAGGCCATAAACGATTTCAACATTTTGGGGTGCTTTTTCAAGATAGTAAGACAAAAGATATCTTAGGATTCCGCGTGCCGCCACAAATTGGCATCGATCCTTAGAAAACCTAAAGGCCTTTGCTCTTTCTAATTCATCTACGGATAAAATCGATTGCCAATAAACTTCTCGGATTTTATCATTGAGCAGATGGGCTAGCCAGAGATGGACTTCATCATTAAGGAGAACTTTCTTATGAAATCTATCATGTTCATCATTGCGCATTTGATATTAATTCCCAAACCCTGAATCCATCAGGAAAGCTTTATAAATTTATTTTCATGATTTAATCGTGTGATTTTGTCAAGCACCTATAATTGGTCTCGTTTCAAAGTGGTTCTGTCGCATCTGTGAAGGAAGATTATGGTTTTAAGGAAAATTATCTGCTATTTGATTGATAATTTTTAATATAGTTTTTTGATTATCCTTAATAAAGAAGTGCTGTCCAGGAAATGATAGATGTTCGAATTTTCCTCTTGTATATGCTGACCAAGCAAGAATTTCTTCTTGATTAACGCTTTGATCATCGGTTCCTGAAAGAGCGAGAATATCAAAGGGGAATGGTTTGGGCTTCGAAAAACTATAATTTTCATAGATGCTAGAATCACTTTTTATTATATGTAGAAATAAATTTAAAAGATCGTCGTTGTTTAATATGCATTCATCTATGCCATTATAGGCTTTCAGCTGCTCTTTTAAATTTGTATCATCTAATTGAGAACTCCTTATTGGGGAAAGTAAATGAGGTGCTTTGGCAGCTGAAATGATCATATGACAGGGGTATAGAAAATATAATTGATGAATGGTTTTGATAAACTCAAATGCAATTAAAGCACCCATGCTATGCCCAAATACAAAAAAAGGTTTATTTTTATAGATGCTAAACCCTTTACTTAATTCATCAGTAATTTCTTTTATATTATTTCTTAGTGGCTCACTAAATCTATTTTCTCTTCCAGGAAGTTGAATAGCGATCATTTCAATTTTAGGAGAAAGGTACTCTAACCATGGATAAAATGTTGAAGCGCCTCCCCCCGCATGATGGAAGCAAAAAAGTCTAATTGCAGCTTCCGGTTTTTTTTTATATTGTAAATAACAACCTGGATTGTTCACTATCAAAATACTCCCTATTCTTAAAATGTTGCATATCTGTGTAAACTTTTTAATAGTAAGAATTACGCTCTGAATTAAGCCTCTCTGCCATTTAATTCAAAGGGCTGTCTAGTGTCAAGATTTTTCCCCATGCGCGACAACAATTTTTACCCATTTTGGCTGTTGGAGCCATATTAATGGATGTGTTTAGTCCTAAATTATGGATGGTATATATATATTGAATTCCCGTGGTACTGTCGCATCTGTTTGAGGAGAGTATAATTGTGAGTAAGACGGCCTGATTTTGGACACCCTAAGCCATTAGGTTGGCAAAATTAAGAAATGCAGATTGAGAAGCTGTTTGTCCAATTATTTGCCCTTTTTGTATCATACGAATATTTTCGATTCCTGAAATAGTCTGTTTGGCTGAATAGAAGTTTTTAAACCCAAGAGTTGGCCTTGTTCGTTTCTTGATAAATCGATGATCCTGCTCAACAATATTGTTGAGATATTTGATTTGTCGTATCTCAATTTCATCGCCTTTTGAGACATTCTTATTAAAATAATCAAGGGCTGCTTTGTTGCTACAACTCTTGTCAACTGTCACTTTGTCAGGCTTTCCATTCTGCTTGAAAGCCTTTCTGAAAAAGGCCTTTGCAGCATCAGCATCTCTTTTGGCTCGCAGTAGAAAGTCAATAGTATTTCCTTGACTATCGACGGACCGATAAAGGTAAACCCATTTCCCGTTCAACTTGATATAAGTCTCGTCCATGCGCCAGCTCCCCCTAACTGGTTTTTTGCGCTGACGAACACGCTTATCAATTAGATACACAAACCGACGCACCCATCTCTGTAACGTCGAATGGTCGATAATGGCCCCTCTGATCATCATCATTTCTTCCAAGTCTCTGTAGCTTAGAGAAAATCGACATTTCATATACACAAAAAGCATGATAACTGAGGGAGAAGAACAAAATCCTTTAAAATGGGGAAGAAGACGGGGACATATGGTGAGCATCTAAACAGACTGTTTTCTAAGCCTTTACACCTTAATCTCTCAATTTTCAACAAATGCGACAGTACCCATTTAAAGGGCGTACTGCTAACCCTAAACGAAACGAAAATATTGTTACAATTTTGAACGCAGGTAAAAGCTATAGCGATATTGTGAATCTTCTCGGATGTTCACGATCCACAATCTCAAAAGTACGCAAATCTACATCCAAACCCTAATTTCTGCCCTTTCCCGCAAACTAGCCCGTGCGACACGAAGTCGCCAATAAGAGCTGTGGTGCTCTTAACTTTAAGAAAATACCACCATCCATGCTGCTGGATGAACCTACGATCCTGAATCAAGAGCGGATCGGACAACGCAGCGAAGCATGTAAATGCGGGATTCAAAGCGCGAGCCAAGGATCCTCCTGGTAGCCGAAACTAGGTGAGCGCTAGGTAGCTGATATGCCGAAGGTATCTGAACCTGTGACAAAAGATCGTGATTTGCAACAAGGGTAATGGCTGAGCCCCTTGTATAGGAAACCGGAAGAAGTGAGGGGGTAAGCTTCTTCGCAGCCGTTAAGGTTTCCCGGTCTCTAGCAGGCGGCTAAGTCAGCATGCTCTTATGGCGAAACTTGGTAAGCCGGTAGAACTTCTCTTTTAACAAGGGAGGACAGTCAATCGTAAGAGAGACCTATGGTTTTGCCGGTAAAGGATGCTCGAGAAAGCAAAGGCCTCTTTGTAATGAAGGGGATACGGGTTTAAATGTCACCCGGCACGAAAGTGAGCCCACTTCGAGCAGGTCCTCAATGGTGAGAGAATTTGGAGAATCAAACTTATGAAAGAACGCAAATGACAGCGACACAATCGACTGGTGCCCTTTCAACAAAAGCCGGTAAATCATGGTCCACATTAAATTGGGACCCGATCAAAGCTTCTGTCTTTCGACTCCAAGTGCGTATCGCGGCACCGTCAACTTAACAAAGGATCAAAATAGGAATAAAGTAAGGAAAAAATAAACCTGGTATGATTCTGTCATGTCTTTAACCAAAGCTCCCAAACGTCACCGCTTCCCAGTCTCAATAATCAGTCAAGCTGTATGGCTTTATTACCGCTTTAACCTTAGTTATAGAGATGTCCAGGAACAACTAGCCTTTCGAGGAATTATCCTGAGTCATGAGACAGTCAGGAAATGGTGCACTAAATTCGCTCTTCATTTTATAGATGTCATCAAGAAGCATGAGAGGAAACCAAGTGATAAATGGCACCTGGATGAAATGGCTCTTAAGATTAATGGAGAGGTGTTTGTCTTATGGAGAGCCGTCGATAGCGACGGAATCGAGCTCGATATCTTTCTCCAAAAACATCGCAATAAGAAATCTGCTATCAGATTCCTAAGCCGATTATTGGGGACGTACCCAGCCCCAAGAGTTATTGTTACCGACAAATTGAAAAGCTATGTAAAGCCGATCCAATTCATGTGCCGTAAAGCAGATCACAGGACTCACAAGCGGCTCAACAATCGTATTGAAAACGCCCATCAACCGACTCGCCGCAAAGAAAAATGCTTGATAAAATTTAAGTCTGCTCCTGGCGTTCAGAGATTATTGTCCCTGATGGGGAAGGTCCGCAATATCTTTTCAGTAGAAGTTAGTCGGTACAAGAATAAAGCTCCTGATCAACGGTTTGCTTTTGCCGCCGCCAAGACCATTTGGCTGGAGGCGGCTCTAGAGCTTCTTTCTGTCTAAAATTGACAGTTCATAACCACAATATAACCTTTTTTAGTTAAGTTGACGGTGCCAATCCAACAATTAATTCTCGAAATTGGTGCTTCTTTTGGAGTATAATGTGGGTCCCCAATATTCAACCGATCTAATTCAGTGGCCACTTGCGCTAAAACATAACATCCGCTGTGATATAATGGATCCAATTTAAAATCAGTTATATCATCATTAGTGAAAGTATAATGCTTATTAAACCATCCATCATTGTGCAACCCGAAAAATGGTAACCATGCAGCAGGCAAGCCACTGTTGATTCCTGTTGATCGATAAAAGGGAATTTCACTATCATCAATTAAGCGAACGACAATAATAGGCCTTTTCTTATACTCTGTTATACTACTTAAGCCTTTAATCATCATGATCTGATTTTCAGTACGGCAGTCTGGACTAAGTAAATACATTTTACGTTGAGCAACAATATTATTTTCTTGTCCCCCGCTAGGTTGCTCCATAGCATATACATTAATCATCCCCAATAGAATACTTATTATACCACTTACTATCTTCATGCTTCTAACTCGCTAAGTTTTTACCTAAAAAATAAGTTAGCCGATCAAAGACTAAGTTATTATTGTGAAAATACTGATATTTTTTACATTACCCTTGCCAACCTAAAACTAGGCTGCAATAGAGAGGTCTATTTTTCATCCTCTCTACCATTCCACCCTCCTCCATGAATAAAATTTCAATGATGCTGAGGAATATAATTTGATGTGTTCTTCGAGTTGGTTGAGTACTAACGCAGGGTTATTCTCTTCCTCCTCTTCTTCTTTAACGCCTAGATCTGCTTTTATATAATAATCAGCGTAGTATTTCTCGCCCAGAATAATAGCTTGACTCAAATCCAAGGTTTTTAATGTGCTAAGGGGCTTTAAATGTTCAATAAAATGTTTAATACCACCTATAGAGAGGTAAACTTCGCCAGAAAGATCTATCTTTTGTAAGGAAGAAAAAAGAGGAACCTTATAAGTAAGTTCTTGTAAAGCAGTATCTCTCATGCCAAGCGCTAGAGTAAGAATCTTAACGCTAGGCAAAGCAGTAATAGATTTGAAGAGGTTTATTGCAAAATCATCAGTGCTATGTTCTTTAGATTCATTCTTTTCTAGAACAAGGGTTTCGAGTTTACTAAGGTTACTTAGAGCCTCTCCTAATTCTTGAGGATTATAAGATGTGGCAGGACTGAGGTATAAAGATCTTAAAGGGAGATACCCAATATTTGGCGGTAGCTTCAAGAAAACGCTAGGTTTACCCTCAACATGATACCTTAATTTATTAAGATTGGACGGTAAATGAAGGTGTCCAAGTTGGTTATTAGTTAGGTCTGCCATAGAAACTTCATCATTAGAAGGAAGCATAAGGTAAAGATTTAATCTATTAAGATGGGTTAATCTGGCAAAACTCTGCTTAAGATTTCCCAAGGCAATATAACCAATATAACTTTGTGAAGATACAGACAAGGTGAGTTCCTTAAGTCCAGGAAGTACTCCTAAACCATCAATCAAGTCTTTCCCATTGGTAAAATTAACCCCCCATAAAGTTAAAGATCTAAGATTGGATGCTTGCCTAAAATAAGATGTTAAGGACTTTGCCTGTGAAATTGAAGAAACAGAAAGAGATAGTTGCTGTAAAACTGTTAAGCGTATTAATTCTGGGACTAAATAATTTAAGCTTTCATCTTCTATAGGATTGCCTAGTAGATCGAGAACTTCCAACTCCTTTAAATGTTTAAAAGATTCTCCAATATAGCGTATATCTACCGCCTGAAGAGAACAGGAGGCAAGTTTTAAGGTCTTGAGATTGGAGAGAGCAGAAAGAATTTCGCTCAGGCATTCAGACCCAAGCCTTTGTCTGCTACCTGCTCCACATAGGAAGTGATCTCGATATTTTGAAGAAAAATTTCCATTTGAAAGATTTAACTCACTAAGGTTAGTTGCTTGGCGTAAGTAATCAGAATGAGCTTCAAGCCAACTTGCCGTGATATCTGACGACTCCGCACCCCTTAGGACTGTTAACCTCACTATCCCTTGGGATAGATCTAAAGAAAGGGGATCTTTAATATCTCTAAACTCTTCTTGGTAACCATATTGCCTAATATGGCGTGGGTCCAAAAGAGTAAGTTGACCCTCTTTTGGGAATTTTATAATTTTATTAGCTATTAGTGAGAGCTTTTTTTCTACTAGACGGACATTGATCAAATCTTCTTCCGGAATATACCGGAAAATATAGTCAATTATCTCCGCTGGAAGTGAGGAGAAAGAAGTATGTAAGTTAGTGTCTTCAATATCCATATCTCTATCATCTTCATGTCCGAGAGAAATGAAAGTGTTCAGTATTAAAGAAAGAATAACTCTAGAAAAATAATTCTTATTCATCTGTTAACCTTTTATTAATTAAATATTCTGAGGCTAATCTACCTTTTTCACCTGCACAAACAAACAAAAATTATTCTAGATAAATTAAGGAGTTATAAAGTGAAGGGGAAGTAGTTGATTAGGGAATAGCAGGAATTGTTGTTCGACCACCATCAGGGAATTAGCATGAGAAAGAGGAAAGTAGAAGCTTCTCTGCCTAGTTAGCAAGCTGTTATTTTATTAAAGAGGCCATAAGAAAACGGATAAGATTCCGTTTTGAAAGATCTCCCACCGTCCATAATGGATTCTCTGAAATTTAGTGGAACAAGTAAGTAAAGAGAGGCTCTTACCCTTATCATCCTGTTAAGGAAAGTATACTCTAACTTAACACATTGAAACCCTCTCAAAACGCGTAAAGATAGGGTCGATAATTTAATTACTTTACAAAAGTATATTGATGTCTCAGACTCTAACTTAACAAAGTGAGGTAGGTTGATGGCTGCTGGAAAGATTATTGGTTATATACGTGTCAGTTCGTTCGAGCAAAATCCTGGACGGCAGCTAGAAGGAATAAAAACTGATCGGGTTTTTATGGATAAGACTTCAGGGAAAGATACGGAGCGGCCCCAACTTAAAGAGCTGCTTAAATATGTACGGGACGGCGATACTGTTGTTGTGCATAGCTTAGATCGTCTCGCCCGCAACCTTGACGATCTCAGACGCCTTGTCCAAGAATTGACAGTAAAGGAAGTCAAAGTTCAATTTATCAAAGAAAACTTAACCTTTACGGGCGAAGACTCCCCCATGGCGCATCTCCTCCTTTCAGTTATGGGAGCCTTTGCAGAGTTTGAACGAGCTCTAATCCGCGAACGTCAAATGGAAGGTATTGCCATTGCTAAAAAGAAAGGCATCTATAAAGGAAGAAAGCGGGCGTTGTCCGAGGAACAATTAAAAGACATGCAGCTAAGAATCGCTAGCGGGCAGAAGAAAGCTCATATTGCTAAATCTCTCGGCGTCAGTCGGGTCACTCTCTATCAGTATTTAAATGCAGCTTGTACGTCGTGCGGAGAATAATTGCCATAATATCCGCAATAAGTGCGGATATTACAGTTGTGGTTGCGGAGAATAGCCGCTATAATTTATTTAAGTATAGATGAAGGTTTCCCAATGTATATCCATGAACTAACAGATTGGCCCAAATTTCGCTGGAATAGAGAAGCTATTCTTGAGCGACTTATTCCTGTTCGCCATCAACAGGGACTGCTTATTGGGAAGATGGAATCTTTAGGATTTAATCTCCGAAAAGAGGCGGTCCTTCAGACACTTACTCAAGACGTTGTAAAGTCCAGTGAAATTGAAGGTGAGCTTTTAGATACCTCATTAGTTCGTTCCTCAATAGCCCGTCGACTGGGCATAGAGATAGCTGGGATAGATAAGGTTGATCGCAATGTAGAAGGCGTTGTTGAAATGATGCTCGACGCCACCCAAAAGTTTCATGAACCCATTACTAAGGATAGGCTTTTTGCCTGGCATGCTTCCCTTTTTCCTACGGGGCGTAGTGGATTATCCCGCATTACAGTAGGGCAATGGCGCAAAGGCCCCATGGAGGTTGTATCAGGTTATATTGGTAAAGAAAAAGTCCATTTTGAAGCCCCCTCACCCGAAAAGGTTGACCATGAAATGGATGTATTTTTGGATTGGTTGAATGGTGTTTCACCCTTAGATCCTATTATTAAAGCAGGTATATCCCATTTGTGGTTTGTTACAATCCATCCTTTTGATGATGGGAATGGACGTATTGGGCGAGCAATCGTTGATTACATGCTCGCTAGATCAGAGGAGAGCTCCCAGCGTTTTTATAGTCTTTCCTCCCAGATCCAACAGGAACGTAAGGATTACTATAAAATTCTAGAACAAACCCAAAAAGGAGATTTGGAAATAACTGAATGGTTGGAATGGTTCATTGATTGCCTAGGACGAGCCATAAAAGGAGCGAGTGGCACTCTGAGTTCTGTGCTCTTTAAATCACAATTTTGGCAAGCTATCGACAAGTTCCCATTAAACGAGCGCCAGAAAAAGATTATCAACCTTCTGTTAAATGGTTTCGCAGGCAAGTTAACTTCCTCCAAATTCGCTAAGATTATAAAATGCTCTCAAGATACAGCCTATCGCGATATCCTCGAACTTGTTCATTTGGAAATTTTGACTAAAAACCCAGAAGGCGGCCGAAGTACCAGCTATTCTCTTGTTGATCTCCCAAGCTTGCTACTTAAATAAAAGCTATCAGGGAGGATCAACTACCCCCCCCTTCTCCCAGCTATTAAGACTGCCAAAGCTTCCCTAAGGGTAATTGCTAATAATAAGACTATCGACATGCCAGCCTAGTACAAGCCCCCTTAATCCTTTCATCTTATGTAGTTTGCTCGTTTTTTTCATTAGCAACCGAGTTAGTTTCTTTTTCCTTAAACTCAAGCTTTACATTGTTATATTTTCCGCAATAGCGGGGAACCTTTTAGCCTCTCTATTTGTTTCGACAAAGCCATTAATGTTGCTCTATTCTCCACCTCCTGAGAAGATTCACAAATCTTCCTTAAGAGGAAAAGTATAGGATCGAGCTTTGAGGAAGAATACTTAAGAGATGTGGGATTCACTGCAACCTTGGCAGCTTCTAGAATAAATTGTTCTTTAGATTCGTGTCTTCCAGCTAAAAGAATCAACATGTCTAGCCCTGCCTCACGTTTGGTTGCTATCTTGGTTAGGTTAGTCCATATAATGGGATTATTTGTCGAGTACAGGACTAGCATTACTGCTAGTCCTGTACTCGACTAATAGCATCAAACAAGATATGAAAGGATTCAACACGCACGAATTGTGGAAAGAACTGGAAAAACATGACCAACTCAAGCCACTATTTGACATTGCTAAACTTGTACTGCCCCAACTCGGCTTGCCAACAATAACAATTACCTATTATGCGAATCTTATCCATTATTATAACGGTTCAGATTTAAATCAACTCAATCCTCATACCGTTGGACTTTACCTCCTTTGCTATACCTTTAGCCGGTATCAGACTCTTAATGATAACCTTTTGGAGGCTTTTCAAAAACGAACGCTCGAATACAAGAAGAAAGCAATAGATTACGCCAAATCTGAAGCCTTAAATCAGCTCGATTTGATCCAAGAAACCCGAGAACGCACCAGTGAACTGTTGATTACCATTAAAAACCACCCTGAGCCAACAATCCCCAAGCAAAAGCTTTATGAACATATTCCGGAAGATCAATTATTAACGGCTGCCCAGCTCCTGGTCGATGAAAGCTTCAACAAGGATCTCTCCTTTTGGAAACATATTGATAGCGCTGAGGATTCTATCAAACTCAATTTAAGAAAGCTCTTTCTTGGAATCGATTTTGTCGTCACCAACAACGATGCCTTAAAAGAAAACATTGCTTATGTTAAAAGTCATTTGCTCGATGGGTCCGTTCCTGAAGGCCCCTGCCCTCCATCCGTTCAAGCATGGATTGGAAAACAGCATCGCAAGCATTTGATTGATAACGGCAAGATCATCTTTAGTCGACTTGAATTCTTCCTTTATATGCAAATGGTTTATCACCTTGGAACTAATAAACTGACTTTACAATACAGCATTAAACACAAAAAGGTAGAGGACGAAATTTATGACAAAAACAAATGGAGAAAAGAGAAAAAGGCCATCTTAAGGAAACTTGATTATTCAAAACTCCTCTCCCCTATCCAAGAAACGTTAGATGTAAAGCGTTCAACCCTTACAGCGCTTTATAAAACGGTTAATGATGCTATAGAAAATGGGGAAAATTCCTCTATAAAAATAAAGAATGACAAAAACGGGAATCGGGTGTGGCGGTTGATTCCTCTGGCAGCAGAATCAGATCCAAACGACAGTTTGTTTTCCCTTTTGCAACAACGCAGCATCGTTGACATTATCCAGTTTGTAAATCACAAGACACAATTCTATCGTGCTTTCGAACCTATCCTTCCAAAGTCATCTAAAAGTGAGCAAGATCCACAACTCATTGGCGCTGTCGTTCTTTCAAATGCTATTCGTGTTGGGGCTAGAAAAATGGCCAACATTTCTGATTTAAAAGAATCAGCTTTGCTAAACGCTGAAGCATCTTATATTCGGGTAGAGACCCTTCTCTCAGCCATAGATAAAATCAATAATTCTGTCGCAAAGTTTCCGATTTACAAAGAATGGTATATCAGATCTATATTACACGGGAGCCTTGATGGGCTGAAGCTAGAAATAAGCCTCAGAAATAAGATGGCTCGTCATTCCAGCAAATATTTTGGTGATGGGGCTGGCGTTTCTGCTTATAACGAAATCGTCAACAACCTCTCCGTTACCGGTCGATTAATTGGCTCCAACGATTATGAAGGACATTTTGTTTTTGAAATGGTTCACCATCAAAATACTTCAGAGATCAAGCCAACTCATATTTCTACCGATAAGCACGGTATGAACGCCATAAATTTTGCCCTTTTTGATTTAACGGACATGGCTTTTGCACCCAGGATCCCCAAGCCCCATCGGGAAACTTTATGGGGCTTTGGAAGTGCCAAGGATTACGAAAGATTGCTTATCAAACCAACAAAGTTTGTTGATGAAAAACTATTTTTTGATGAATGGGACAACATACAAAGGTTAGTTGCCTCTCTTCTCATGGGTGAAGCTACTCCCAGCGTTGTTATTAAGAAATTTGCTTCCAAAAACTATACAAGTAGAACAAAGAAGGCTCTTGTGCAATACAGTCATCTCGTTAGGTCTCAATTTATTCTAACATATTTACATGATCCAGAGTTTAGACGAGCCATTATGCACGCCCTAAACCGGGGAGAATTATACAATAACTTGTATCGCGCGATATGTCTCTTAAATAACGGTGAACTCAGAGGAAAGAGTGAAGTTGAAATGGAGCTTTGGCATCAATGTACACGGCTTATTGCAGCAATTATCCATTATTATAATGCATACATCTTGAATAGCCTCCATGTACGCTCGAAAGACGAAGAAGAGAAGGGTTTTTTGGCAAACCTATCACCTACGGCCCGTACACATCTCAACCTACTTGGGTACTATCAATTTAACACGCAATCCAACGTCGACTGGATTGAAAAGTGGTTAGATCAATGGGACTGTAAAACTAATCGAGATTTTGTTGAAAAAATTTAGAAAATTTTCCTTACATATCAAACAATTAATGTTTTACTTCAAAATTTATGTTGGTACTTTAGTATATATTTATCAACATATTGCAGAGGAGAGTGTATTTTTTCCGTCTTTCCCGTGCGGATAACCATATTAGTAGCAAAACAGTAAAAATGTCAATATAAGGTTAAGACATATCATTACATATGTCAACTAATATGCAAAAAACACCCTATTGTGACATTCTTTGAGTGGGCAAATTTATGTCATTTTTGGGTAGACTTTAACCAGACAAACTTTTGTCTCTATAACCCTCAAAATAGCTAACCGTAAATTTTCACACAAATGGGCCCACTACCCCGAATAGCGCCTGAGCGCCTAATACGTTCTTTATAAGGCATAGGTCATCCTTTTTTATTTTAAAAAAGATACTTCCATTTACCTTTTATTGACAACCTTTTCTATTTACGCAACAACGCCCTTTCCGGCAAGTAAATTGACTAGCGTACTCTTTCCAGCTCCTGTATTTCCTAAAAAAGCAACAATGTCTTTATCTTTTGCTGAGTTAAGGAGAGCCGCGTTTTTGCTAAATTCTTCCTTTACCCGTTGAGCAATGCTATCGGCATCACGGGTCTCAAGGACAGAAGGTTCACCTAGTCTTCCAGGTTTCCAATCCCTGATCATTGCTTTTAATGCTTGGTTATCGAAAAGGTCTCTGTTTTTTAACGGTAACCCAGTGATGGGGCTTTTTGCGCGATTATCAATATTAAAATATTTTGAAATGGCAGCTCTTTCGTAGGAATGACCATCAGCGGCCACAACTGGATCTCTCATAACTTGAAGTGTTATAGGACAGAAATGCTCGTTAGGTCTTCTATCATCAAAAGTTTCCATTGCCATACAGGAATAACTAGCAATTCCGGAAATCCACGTAAATAGACATAACCAAGCTATTTTGTTCATAGCAGATGAGATAAGATGCTTTAAGTTTTTTTTCATAAGATTTTTCCCAACATTTAAGATATTTTACAAAAATACAGGACAACTGCTTTGTAACAGATCGGGGCTATGCATACAATCTTATTGTTTGGGTAACGAAGTCGCAATAATCTAATAGATTGAAAGATAAAGATAATAAATTAGGAAGTTCAGGTAAACCAACAAATTTCTCAAGCATCAAATTCCCAAAAATTGTTCCGCTTATTTCTTAACGGTTACTCATTTTCCCCCCATGAGAGTCAAGGTGGGTTCCAGGTAAAAAGCTAATGAATCAGCCCCAACAGATTCGTATTTAAAAACATCCTAACTCATCTGCTATCTTTGGCTGCTCAGAAACCCGAGGCCCTTGCGATTACGCGGCGGTACGTCGGTCAATGGAGCCGCTGGCTAAGATTGGGAGTATCGAGATTGGATGAGTTTGAAACGTTCGTTCAAACTCATCTGCCGAGTATCGCATCATGTTGGATACCCGGCGCCAAGGTTCTCACCTCGGGGCCTTGTCAATAGTCCTATTTTAGGTCAGAAAATGAACATGTAATTTTTTGATAAAACCTGGCCGTCAGCGCGTGTGGTTTTCCACCATCCGACGATTGTAGTATTACCTCCACGACGTGATCCACCGACAGAATGGGCCGGGCCGACGTGATCATCGTGTTTACGCCACTTTTCATATAAATTATTGTTAGATAATTCATCGTGGGTTTCAGTTACAAGGTAATCGTAATAATTTAAATCGTCGTATATCCCACATGTCCAGAAAATGCCTACTGGTGCCTTATCGCTCCATTGCCACATAATATCTTGAAAATGGCTCGCGGTAGTCTTTAGTTCCTTTTCGATCAAAAACCTTGGGGCAAACCAGATTTCGACCTTGTTGGCATTCTCCGCCTTCTTCTCCTTCCGATAGCCAGTTGATATGCTCAAATGCTTACCCGCATCCCCACACTGCGATAAATCAAACGTTCCCTCTAACGGGTTCTCTAATGCCGCTATCGGCAGATCAATCCGCCCAACATCGCTTCCTTCTGTTGGTCTATAAACCAATACCCCTTTTAAGAACCTTTGATAAATTTGTTCATGTCCTTGGGCCACAAGCGGAACGGTTAGTCTCATCTCGGCAGGGCGCTCTTCCTCCTCCTCTGACCGTGCAGCTTCCAATGTCCTTAATCTTTCTTCCATTATCGCTAGTCGTCTGGCCTGATCGCCTATTTGTCTGATCAGATCGCCTACCCCACTAAACTTCTGATGCCAACGCATCATTTGCTCATGGCTGTGCTGGCTGATCAAATCGGCATAATACCTGCGGACAACTTCCTGTTCCAATACGTCGGTCGCCAGTTGACTAATATAAGACGAGCCACAAACCTGATCATAAAAATCTCTGTGATAGGCAAAATCAAATGCTACAAAATCATCCCCTTCCTCTCCCAGAACAAGAGAAGAGATGACCTCTTTTGTTCTCATATCCGTTCTTCTTTTTATATCGCTTATCCTTTCTTGTCTCTTATTCCTTAGACCTTGAATATGTGCTTGACGTTTTCCTTCATTCTCTTTTTCAAGATTTCTTAAGGCTATATTGTATGGATTAATGCAAAACTCTTTAAGCAAACTAATCGCATCCTCCTCCTTACAAACGTCTGCATCAAGCGTTTGCCAAAAGTCATCCGATGTGTAAAAAGTTATGGCTTTATCGTAGTCAGATAGGGTTGTTAATGGTGTATTAAATTTACGGTCGAATGCTCTCTCAATGACTCTGAAGAACATTCTTTCCAAAGGTCCTTTTGTATCTGGTGGATACAAAACACTCACATTAATGCCAAGTACCTTTGCTGGTCTCGTATCTTTAATAAGCCTTAGGATTTGATCCCTTACACCTATGTTATTATCCTCTCGGATCGGATGAAACATACGGCAAAGTTTATTTCTTTGGTTCCAGGATCTAAGCTGGTCATTCAACTCTGCTTTATCTCTGGAGTCTGTTTTTTTCAACAAAAAATCAGTCATTTCAGTTCGCTCATTACAGGTAATTTTTGTAGCAACAAATACACCATCATCAACAAGGCTTGTATCTTGACCCACAACAAATAACTGCTTGATGCCATTAAACATTTGCTTTACTGAAGCGCTTCGATCCGCTGTAAATTGATCTTGGCCAACAACAAAAACGAGCCGCACAGAGGCCGCATCTAGTAGAATTTGCCTCATAAAAGCAGCATTGACTAAGTTACGTTCTGATCCATCTGTATCGTTAAAACCAGGAAGGTCGAAAAAGCGAAGGCCATCAACATCAATAGATTTCGGGTAAAGGGTTTCTGAATTTCCCCCTGTTCCCATTACCATCGCAGCTTTGTCATCAGGATGAGCTAAAACGTAATCCTCACCATCAGGACTCACTATAATCTCCTTTCCGGCAAGTAAATTGACTAGCGTACTCTTTCCAGCTCCTGTATTTCCTAAAAAAGCAACAATGTCTTTATCTTTTGCTGAGTTAAGGAGAGCCGCGTTTTTGCTAAATTCTTCCTTTACCCGTTGAGCAATGCTATCGGCATCACGGGTCTCAAGGACAGAAGGTTCACCTAGTCTTCCAGGTTTCCAATCCCTGATCATTGCTTTTAATGCTTGGTTATCGAAAAGGTCTCTGTTTTTTAACGGTAACCCAGTGATGGGGCTTTTTGCGCGATTATCAATATTAAAATATTTTGAAATGGCAGCTCTTTCGTAGGAATGACCATCAGCGGCCACAACTGGATCTCTCATAACTTGAAGTGTTATAGGACAGAAATGCTCGTTAGGTCTTCTATCATCAAAAGTTTCCATTGCCATACAGGAATAACTAGCAATTCCGGAAATCCACGTAAATAGACATAACCAAGCTATTTTGTTCATAGCAGATGAGATAAGATGCTTTAAGTTTTTTTTCATAAGATTTTTCCCAACATTTAAGATATTTTACAAAAATACAGGACAACTGCTTTGTAACAGATCGGGGCTATGCATACAATCTTATTGTTTGGGTAACGAAGTCGCAATAATCTAATAGATTGAAAGATAAAGATAATAAATTAGGAAGTTCAGGTAAACCAACAAATTTCTCAAGCATCAAATTCCCAAAAATTGTTCCGCTTATTTCTTAACGGTTACTCATTTTCCCCCCACGAGAGCCAGGGTGGGTTCCAGGTAAAACAAGTTGTGGCCAGGGGTATTTCTTTTGAGGAACTTTAGGCTTTCTTTTTTGGTTTTGCCCCAATCCCCGTTCTTTGCGCTCTCGTAAAGGGAAAGTACATCACTTGCAATGCTTGCCATATGGCCAGCCAATTCGGTTGTCAGGTTGTGTCCATAGCGGGAATATTCTTGAAACAAAAAGTCCCCAAATATCCACAAGCCGCCCTCTTTGAGGATGGCTGTTTGCCATACCTTCTCATCTGGGTTCTGTCGCATCTGTTGAGAAATTGTGGTGAGGAGTATAGAATGCATTCAAAAAAAGGAATGTTGAATGCTGACAATATCCCCGTCATTGGTATATCATTTTAAGGGTTTCTGCTCTTCTCCGTCAGTGATTATGCTATTTGTGTATATGAAGTGCCGGTTTTCCCTAAGCTATAGGGATCTTGAGGAAATAATGATGATCCGAGGGGCCAGTATTGACCATGCCACTTTACAAAGGTGGGTTAAACGCTTTGTTCGCCTGATTGATGCCAGTGTACGCTAGAGAAAGCGGCCTGTTAACGGTAGCTGGCGAATGGACGAGACCTACATTAAACTAAACGGTAAGTGGATTTATCTTTACTCTCACCTCATCAATATGCCATTTGTCTTTAAAAGCTGATCCTCTTTTCTGACGGATATCTCTGGCATAAACAGGGCCCCAGGTTTGGCACCAATTTCGAATCGTTTCGTAAGTGACAGAGAGACCTCTATCCTGAAGCATTTCGCTTAAATCTCTTAAGCTGATCTTATAGCGGTAATAGTAACGAACAGCAAAGCTGATAACACTTTTGGGAAGCCGATACCCTTTATAATGATCTCGCATAATCAACGACTCTCTCTTGTTTTTGCAAGAATATTACAATAATTGGGGGCTTACCTCAACAACTTGACGATACCGGTTTTAGTTCAATTGATCAAATAGATAAAGAGATAATCTATAAATAGAGAGAACTATGAAATTATTCAAAAATACTCAAGATAGTTACTGACTTCAGATTGAAGGTTCTTTAGTTCTTTTGTAGTTTTACTACCTAAAGAATCAACTTTAGAAAGAAAACTTTCAAGCTTTGAAAGAAGACTGATTACTTTGTCTTTATGTTTATTTTGTTTATAAGAATTTAATCTTATTTTTTTGTACTTTTCAGCTACTTTTAACTTATTAAATTCTTCTCTTAAAAATTCGGCGATTTTATAGTGTTCCTCAAAGGTCATCTTTAATTCTCCTTCTCAGTAATGAGTTATTTGATGAGTAAATAAATTTATTTGGATTATATGGCTTAATGGCCGTGCTAAAGCTACCGTTCCAGCGTAGTTATCTGAGTTATATAATTCTGAACAGTAAAATATATTGCCATTAGCAGCATAATGGGTTTTCTTAATGTTTATGGAATTCATAATTTCTATTTCTTTAATAGGGTAAGTTAATCCTTGCCCAATAGCTTTAATGATTGCTTCTTTTTTTGTCCAGATATCATAAAAAATGTGGAATTTTGCTTCAGATTTTAACTGATTAAAATTAATAATTTCTAGAGGAGATAACACAAGGTCAGAAACCTCTTGAATATTTATATTTCTGTCTTTCCATTCAATATCAATGCCTACTGGCGTTGTTGCGTAAATAGAAAAGGTTGTCAATAAAAGGTAAATGGAAGTATCTTTTTTAAAATAAAAAAGGATGACCTATGCCTTATAAAGAACGTATTAGGCGCTCAGGCGCTATTCATAAACGTCAAAAGCACTATCGCCTACAGAATTGGCCAGACTATAATCAAGCTTTAATAAACAGAGGAGATCTCACTTTATGGCTTTGTGAGGATCTTCACCATAACTGGTACGCGCAAAAATCCCTTACTCCTAAAAAAGGGCGGCCCCTTCATTATTCTGATCATGCCATTACACTCATGCTAACATTAAGGCTCATCTTTAAACAAAAACTTAGGCAAACTCAAGGGGTGGTCAAGTCATTGTTTCATCTCCTTGGCCTTCAATTAGATGTCCCCAATTATACAAGACTATCGCGCCGAGGGACTGTCCCTTTGATCACGCGCCAATTAGAAAAAATGGATGAATCCAGTCATCTTGTCATTGATAGTACAGGTATTAAAGTATTTGGAGAAAGTGAGTGGCTCGAAACAAAATATGGCAAACAGTACAAACGCAAAGTCTGGCGTAAGCTTCACCTTGGCATTAACAGCAAGGGATTCATTGTTTCTCGGATAATGACAAGTCATTTAACAGATGATCGATCCTGCTTAGACGCTCACCTTAAGCAGGCGGATGCGACAAAGATTACGCAGCTTATTGCTGATGCGGGCTATGATGGTCAAAATGTTTACAGCCAACTGGAATCAGTCAACATTAAACCCATTATTCCTCCAGCTCGAGGATCTCCTTCACTGTCAGAAGAGCCCTGCTCTGTTAGACAAAAGGGTATTAATTACATTGATAAAAAGGGACTATATGCCTGGCAAACAAAAAATGATTATGGTAGGAGAGCAAAAGTAGAAAATACGATATACCGCTATAAAGAGGTGATCGGTCGTAAGCTTAATGCCAGGTTATGGGATACCCAAGATGCGGAATTGCATCTTGGGTGCTTCATTTTAAACATTTTTACTAATCTTGGCATGCCGGAATCAGTTAAAATCTAATAATTGTGGGAAAAAGGGAGAGTTTGTTCTTGCTTCCCATTTACGCAACAACGCCTCTTTGACCAGGTTAGTAAAAACAAACACGTACCTGCTAGCGAGCGCGATTTAGCTGAGATAATGAAAGCAATGATATGCATGTATAACCGTACTCAAGCCATGAGCAATTGGCAGGCCTTTAATCTCTTTGACCGTGTTAGCAAAAGCAAACACGTAACTGCTAGAGACCGCGCTTTAGCTGATTACAAGAAAGCAGAAATGTGCGTGTACAATTGCATCCGAGCAATTAGCGATGAGGTGGCTTTTACTCTCCTTGACCAGGTCAGTAAAAACCAACAAGCATCTGATGACCTCCGCGCTTTAGCTGAGATAACGAAAGCAATAATGCGATATCAAAACCGTACCCATGCGATTACCGATGAGGTGGCTATTTCTTTACTCTCCTCGGTCCAAGCCAACTCGTCGTTAAGCAACGAGATTAGAGAGGATGCAGAGAACAAAAAATCAGCGTTGCTTTATAAATTATCTGGGTTTGATCCGCGTAGGATGGAACTGATGCGAAAGCTTTATTTGTGAAGGCTATAGTAAAGTTACATTTCTCCTTAAAAACAATTTCGTTTTATCAGATACTTTTCTAAGTTAACAGCTCTTGCTTAAAGTAAAGAAATTTTGGGACACTATTTCCTCTCCGATTGCACAGGTCTGACATCCTTGGATACTCAAGGGTTGACCAATGTAACATCAATTGGAGCTGGGTTCCTCGGGGGCTCTGCTCTTTTTTCACAAGCTGAAGTGTTAAAGAAAAGAATTTGCAACGTATATGGCCTGAGCAAGAATGCAAGAGTTTTTTTAAAAGAAAACATTGAGGTGCGGACGTATATTCGGCTTTTAACGAAGGTTTATCCTTCTAGCCCAGATGGTATATCCGATCACTTCTTGCCCTTATCGGAACCATGGTTTTTGTAAACCGTGTTGCAAAACAGGATCTCAAGAAGCTGGTAATTCACTTTGTCATCTTTTTATTTTACTCTAGCAAACCTCGGTGGTAGGTCATCCTTATAATTTTACTTATGGGATATCTAGTGAATAGAGTGGTACTCAGTTTGTTTGGCAAGTAGAGACCATACAATTCTTGCATTCTTATTAGCTAGAGCTACATAAGCTTTCTGTTTACCACAACGCTCAATCAGCTTCTCTAACCAATTAGAACGCCTTTTAGCAAAGCTAATAAAGGCGCGTGCTCCGTGAATAAGAAGCGTCCTTAAATACCGATCCCCTCTTTTGCTAATGCCGAGCAGCACCTTTTTATTTCCGCTAGAATGCTGACGTGGTACCAATCCTAGCCAAGCGGCTAAGTGACGCCCATTCTTAAAGTTAGAGATATCACCAATTGCTGATACCAGAGCTGTTGCTGTTAAAGGGCCAATCCCTTCAATTTTTTTAATCCTTTGGCATGCTTTATTCTCGCTACAAATTTTGGCGATCCGCTTATCTAAAAGCTTAACTTTTTTATCAATTTCCAAAAGATCTTGATGAAGCTGGCAAAAAACCTCCAGAGCTAAACTTGTCAGCAAGTTATTTTGATTTTCCAGAAACTGAGGTAATTTCTCCCTCAAACACCCAATACCTTGAGGCGCCACAAGTCCATATTCACTAAGCAGTCCTCTAATCTGATTGACAAGGGCCGTCCTTTGCTGCACCACTCTTTGACGGTACCGATGGAGCGATTGGATATCCTGCTGTTCTATAGTTTTAATTGAAACAAATCTCATATTAGGCCGTGCTACTGCTTCACAGATAGCTTCAGCATCATTCGCATCATTCTTATTCGTTTTAACATATGGTTTTACATATTGTGGGCTCATCAGTTTCACTTCGTGCCCGTAAAGCTGAAACTGGCGGGCCCAGTAGTTAGATCCACTGCAAGACTCCATTCCTATAAGGCATGGAGGTAGATTGGCAATAAAGCTAAGCAATTGGTCACGTCCAATACGCTTCTTTAGCACTGTCTTGCCTCTTTTATCAACGCCATGCAGTTGAAATACCCGCTTGGCTATATCAATCCCTAGTGTTTTTATTGTCATGGTGGGGTCCTTATCTTTATTTATTCCTTTTACATCTCCAGATTACCATTCTTTTCTCATAATCTGAAAGTTGCTCAGGCCATCCCATCAGAACCCCGTGAAACTCATCAAGGATCGGAAAAATATTCAGCAATTAGTGAAGCCCAGCCTGCAAAGCCTGTGGCCTTTTTATATTCTTTAACAAAAGATAAAGTTTGTTGAGCAATATCTAACGAGGGTTTGCACTCATAGGAACAAGGTACATGACTTATTAATGCAATACCTTTAAGATACAGAGATATATCTAATAGAGAATAATGATCTTTAAGATTGGTTCTTGTATATTCTTCAGCAAGTTTATCAATTTCATCTTCCCCAGAATGTTCAATAAAAGACGAACAGCATTCTGGATAACCCAGCAGACGACCTAGAATCATTGCATGCGGTAATGACGATTGATCCACTTCCATTATCATCCTTGATAGCTCCTTGTTTTTAGAAATGACGAGAAACCCGCTTTTATCATGAACTGGACACCATCCTAAACTGGATATAGATTGAAGAAAGATTTTAATGTTGCTCCTATTCTTTATACGCGTCCGAACAGCGGGCTTTATACCAGCAAGAAACTGACATGAATCTACTTTAAATGAGGGTGGCACCATATCCCAGGGTACTTGATTCCAATATTTTTCTATATCTCCTTCGAACACTTATACCTCTTAGACGTAAGTTACGGATTTTACTTTATCGTTGCCTTATCATTCATCGAGAGAATACTCAACTCTTTACATTCTCGAAATAGCATTTCTGTTATAGGTTCCCAAAATTCTGCGGGAAAGAAACTTGGAGATAGACAAATAGATACATCTATAATTCTCTGGTGAAGAGATTGCCTTTTTATTCCAGCAAATATGTCTTTTAATAGCTTTTGCTGTTCATTAAGAGAAGGATCATGGATTCGTCGTCCCTTGTCCTCTTGCCATGAGGAATCCCCATCAAAGCGATTATTAAAGAAATCCATATCTATATGCAGGAAAATAGCTACATTATCTGGAATAAAGCTCAACCAGGTATCAATGTTTGAAGTTGCAATATAATTCGATGATGATAATAATGTGTCTCTCTCGGTATTCTCACATTGAATACTGATCCTTTGCAAGGGTTCGCCCAATATCGTATCCTGCTGTAATGCTTTTTTTAGGGCATAGTTTGTATATGGAGTAGGCCGCAAAGTTAAATGGCGCACATGTATTTTCTCAAGTTGCCAAATAAGAGGGGTTAAGATGCTCCCTTTGCCCAATGCACCACTTACAATAGCAGCTTCAACCGTCTCTGGCTTAAGTAAAGAAAAGTGATCGCCAGTGATAAAATCGACATAACGACCATCCAAACGTTTACCAATGCGAGGAGCCATCATATCTTGGTGATCATCAATATGGAGAAGAATTAATTCTTGAGGAAAAGAACCGTTTCTTTGAAAATAGTGACTCCATGATAAGGGAATCCATTGATCTTCTAACGCAAATAACCCTCGTTCTAAAAACCTTTTTTCAGAAGGTATGTTCCTCACACGTGTTCCCGGACGCCACCACTCAAGACCTTGACGTATTTGAGGGTCATGCATATAACTTCCATAGGGGGTGCTAGGGCGCTCAAGACGAACCTCCCAGTAGTCCTCCTTATCCATGGCGGTGGGTAAATGTTCTGTAAAATATTCTTCTAGAGTTTCGATTCTTTCACTTTCCTCTTTTGGCAAGGAGTCTTTTCCAAGACGAAGAAAAAGATCTTCAATAGGTAAATGAGGGATAAGAGACGATCTATCTCCCTTGAATGGTGACGAGATACGAAACTTTATTAAGGTGGAATGATCAATAAACACGCATTTTACCTTTTCATGGCTTTCATACATGGCTTTGGCAATCCGATGTACTCCATCAATGATGACACTCGTGTTTGTGAGAACTATAGGAAGATTTAAATCTGCGGTCATAACTCGATGTTTATGATTAGGGCTTTCTACAAATTGTTTTAGATTCGATTGTGGAGGGTGATCTAGCTCGCTCCAAGTATCCCAGATCAAAAAATCTGCAAACTTATTTGTTGGAAGCTCCACATGTTGGTCTATCGGTTGGCTTGAAGCCCATTGAATGATAGCCTTAACATCGTAGGTTCCTGTTTCGTTAGTAAAGGTATGAGAAATTCTAGTTTTGAGGATCTCATTATCCTCTGCCGAATGTACAAACAATATAAGATTCATACATATTATAAAGATATTAGAAATAATAATTTTTAAATCCATTTTATTCTCCTAAAATACAGATAATTGAAAAGTTTTCTACTTGAATTTTGGGCATCAAAAAAACGAGCAGATAAGAATTTATATAATGAGAGTGCTAATTTGACATCCATGGTACCCCCAGAGCTTTATGAAGGTGATAAGCAGCAAACAGGCTAATAGTTAGATAAAACATTTCTAAGGAACGAGTAATTGCAATAGATTTTTGCTTATACACCAAGAACCTATGTTGCTTTTACCCATTATTCTTCTCTATTGCATAAGTGTTGGTTTTTTGTGAAAGAGCCCAGGGGGCTGAATCAAATATTTATAAGCCTCATAATGATCAGTACAGTAAAACAAGACACTCCAAGGTTCTAACCATTCCATTCTGACACGAGAACAAACCCTTCACTTTAAAGCTTTCGGCAAAGATCTAGAACCAACTCTCCAATCAATTGTCGCCCTGTTACCTAAAAACATGTAATAAGTAACCCATGTGCCTCAATGGAAAGCTGCTTCGCTTACACATCACTGTAGACCTAATAGTTTCTCTAGAAAGAAATGGCTTCGTGCTAGGACAGTCGTAAAATAATAATCACATTCTTTCCAATAATACCGCTTAGTATCCTCTTACAATCCCTGCCTTAATGCTTTATCTTCTTCACATTTTTTGCATTCTATCTAAGCCTCCCTAATTTGCTTAAAGGATTTTGCAAAATTATATATCTCTTGTTAGCCTTATCTACATGATTAGATCTAATATTTTCTATTTTACAATCTGCATATATTGTTATAGCTTGTTACCGTCAAACTTCAACTTAAGTAAAAATTTAAAGAAAGGACAAGATTATGATAGAGAATAATCAAATGAATTTTTCCTCACTGATTGATTCTGAATGGCAAGGAATGGCTCAAGATGCTTTAACAAATAGTGATTTAAGTGATCATCCAGCCTTAATGCGCTTACAAACCTATGCTATGGACCACACACGTGCTGAGTTAGATATGGGGCGTTATAGCCGTATGCATCACCGCCACAATCGATAATACAAAATAGGTAATAACCGAAGCTTTTTAAAGAGTCGCAAGATTTGTATGTTAGCCTTAATAGGCAATAGGCTAGCACGTTTTAAGACTTATCCTTTTAATACAAAAGCTTCGGTTATAAACCCAAAGCATTATTTGGTTTGCAACCGATAAAACAAGAATAAAAAGTTGATCCCTGATGAATACCCCACAAATTACTTCATTCTTAGTAAAAGTAGCTTCGCGCTGCAATCTTAATTGTGATTATTGTTATGTTTTTAATCATGCGGACCAATCTTGGAAGAGTATGCCGCCTCTCATGTCTATTGAGAATAGAAAAGCAATTGCTCAAAACATCGGCAATTATACCCGAGCTCATAAAATCCCTCTTATATTAGTAGCTTTTCATGGGGGCGAACCTTTATTAATGAAGGCTGATCAGCTGGCTGAAATGGCCCGTTGGATCAGGAAAGCCGTACCTAAAGAGACTCAAGTTGACGTGTCTCTACAAACTAATGGTGTTTTACTGACAGACGATATTCTAGAGCAGTTCAAAGAGGAAAACATTGGGGTCTCATTGAGTCTTGATGGGCCAAAGGCTGCTACTGATCTTCATAGGGTTACGCATAAAGGAAAGTCAAGTTTTGATGGAGCTATGAAGGCTTATCAAAAATTGCAAAATTATCCTTCAATTTTTATGGGTGTCATTGCTGTTATAGACCCAAGAATTAAGCCGAGAGAGCTGCTTGAATTTTTCAATGAGTTAAATCCTCCAAAGTTGGATTTCTTGTTGCCGGATGCCAATCATAATGCTCCGCCTTTCTTGCGGGATAGTCAGCCTGATATCTATATCAATTGGCTATTAGAAGCTTTTGATCTCTGGTTAGATGAGTATCCAAACTTAAAAATCCGCTTGTTTGATACTCTTTTACAAACAATAGTTGGATCCCAATCAGGTACAGATTTTTTTGGCTTTGGTAATGTGACCATGCTTACGGTAGAAACAGACGGGACATACCACGATTTAGATGTTTTAAAAATTACTACCGAAGGATGTTCTTCTTTAGGGATGAACGTGCGGGATCATTTCATAGAAGAGGCAGCTAATTCTCCCATTATAGCACGACATAATAAGCTATTAAGTTTTGAAGGGGTATCCAATGCTTGCAAAGTATGCCCTGTTGTCGAGATTTGTGGGGGAGGATCGGTACCTCATCGCTATGGAAAAAATGGCTTTGATAATCCAACTGTTTATTGCAGGGAAATGTTAGCATTAATCACTCACGCTCAGAAGAGGTTAAATATTCTTTTGGGTAATAAGATTCAAAAGCGCTCTAACCCTAGCAAATCATTGGTTAGCATAGATCCAACAGTCTATAACCTGGCCAAGGAAGGTAACTCTGAATTAGATTTAGTCTATCAACATTGGTGTGATCGTTCTTATCAAACCTTTCAAGGAGCCATACAATATGCAGCTCAACAAGGGAACCAACTTAAAGAAACTGTTGACCAATATAAACTTTTAGATGCAAATCAAAAGCGACTTGTTTCGTCTCTGCCTTCCGTTAAATTATGGGCAAAGATACTCCTAAAACATCAAGAAGGCTCAATTATATATGATTTTGATCGCACCCCACTCCAAGTAAATAATATAGATCTACGCAGTCTTTCAGATATAATAGCAGAAGGCCGCTATAAGAGGTTAATTATTCATCCTAATGACCCGTGGTTACGAAAACCTTTTGGTAACAAGGTCATATATGAGGATGAAAAGTTTATTGGAATGGGGGAAGCGTTAATAAATGAAGCTTTAGGAATAATTGACGAATATAATCCGGCCTTAAAAAATGAAATATTAACTTTATCTCCAATTGTTGTATTGATACAAGACCCCAAAGCTAACCCTGATAGTTTTGTTTCTTTTAGTGATAATGAGGTACCAGGAGCTTTATATATATGTATACGCCATAACAATTCATATGCTAGTCCACATGATTTAGCAGATTCTCTTATTCACGAACACCGGCACCAAAAGCTCTACCTTTTAGAAGAATTTAGTCCTGTCGTTACCTCTGATTTTCCCTATGTTCCTTCACCATGGCGCAAAGAGCCAAGGCCTGTTTCTGGTCTATTTCATGCCGCCTTCGTATTCAATGAATTAGAAAAATTTTGGCATTATTTATCTCTTAAGGAGTCAGGGGATTTTCTCGCGAAAGCTTTGAGAGAAACGCGCAAGAATCAAAAAATGCTAAAAGAATCCTTTTCCACCTTGGAAAATTGCCCACTCACAGAATTGGGTAAAAACTTTTTACAGATTTTTAGAAGGGAGCTAGAACATGATTACAATAAAGTTGATATACCACAAACAGGTTATGCTTCCTAAATTGATTAAATATCGACTATTAATGGGGTTGCTTTTGGTATTCAAGATGCCTGTAGCTGCGGCGCAATCAGATGACGGAGATGTTTATTATGGTGCACGGCCTACTTCAAAGTGTTTTATGGAAATACCCCTGGAGGAGGGGGAGGATAGCTTGAAAGAAGCCAAAACATCTATCCAAGAAAAGCAGCAGCAATATGCTCGAGAAGCAGATGTCGAGCTTATCAGAGGTAAGTTGCCCCGGGACAAGGAAGAGCCACCTGAGAATTATTTCTGGAAAATATTTTTTCAAAATAGAAGTGCCGGGAAAGTTTCTATCGATTTAACAGACTTGCCGCCTTTAGGAAGACAACCAACAATACAAATATTCCTGAACAAACAAGCCCAAGGAAGACATATTGGTAGAATTGCTTATGAGAGAGCCTGTCGGCTAAGCCATTATGATGTTGTCTATGCCTCTATGCGGCGGAATAATATTCCTTCTTTCAAAGCTGCATCTGCAGCAGGGTTCCGGGAGCTAAAGAATGCTGCTTTCAAGCAATGTGTGATGAAGTGGGTTAGAAGAAGATAATGCATTCTATAAACATTGAGCAAGTTTCATGAGGACTCCAAATCTAAAGCTTGAAGTCCTACAGTTTTGTTTCACAAAGTTCTTTAGCGTTCTTAAAGCCGATAGACGTCTATTAGTTTCATTCTTCCTGGCAATAGGAGTGTTCCTTGTTGCTCTTCTTTTTAATGTTTTTCTTCCTCTCGTTTTAAAATTTATTATCCAGTCTTTAGAAGAGACTTCTAATAGTATGCAGCTTATGATTGCTGTGGTTTGTGGTTATGGGCTTATGTGGACTGTAGCACAGATTGGTGAACATATCCGTGAAATTATGAGCGTAGGCGCTGTCGAGAGGACCATCCGTAAACTCATAACGTTATTTTATTATTCTGTTCTCAACCATCACAATCCCCAAAAAAAGTTACCTGCAACGGGTACTATTATTAATAAATTAGGGATCTTTCGCGAAGGATTTAATAATCTAATTTGGGGGGTATTGTTCTTTTTGCTTCCAACTGTACTCGAAATCTTATGTGCCTGTTTTGTTCTTTGGTATCTTTATGGGTGGTTTTATGCGAGTATATTGTTATGTACTATAGGACTTTATGGTGTTTGCACATACATCGGTGTCTCCTTATATTTAAAACATCAAGTAGACACTTATGATAAATCAGCACAAGTATCTGGTTTTTTAAGTGATCGTTTATTTAACATAGAGACTATTTACTCGCTTGGTAATCCTGATAATGAACTAACAGCCTTAGATTCTAAGTTGAGGGATCTAGAAAATCGAACAACTAGGACCAAACAAGTCTTTGAGGTGGTACGAATTATCCAAGGTATTATTATTGGTAGTGCACTAACTCTGGTAATTTACCATTGTGTTAATAATATCTCGAAAGGCAATCAACATATTAGCGATTTCGTGCTGATTAATAGCTATATTTTACAATTTTTTACTCCCCTTTCGTCATTAGGAATCATCTTGAATGATATATATAGATCGTTTGCTGAAGTGGCAGGAATGATGAACTTGATGAATTCTACTTCTCATGAGGAGCGGCCAAGCAGCAATATCTTACTATTAGCAACTCCAACAAATATAGTAATGAAGGATGTATCCTTCTCTTACGGAAATAACGATCATTCCTTAATTTTAAAGAATGTGGATTTAGAATTTAAGGCCGGATGGAAGATTGGTATCGTTGGACACTCAGGCTCAGGTAAAACAACGCTTGGGAAATTGCTTAGTGGTTTATACCATCCAGATAAGGGTGAAATTTACCTTAATCATATCCCTTTATCTTCATACGAGCGCCAGACTTTAAAATCAATAGTCTCGTATATACCTCAGCATGTACAGCTCTTCAATGATACTTTACATGCAAATATAATCTATGCGAATCCAGAGGCTAGCTCGAAAGATATACAAGAGGCTATCAATGGGGCCCAACTTAAAGAAGTAATCAAGCGCTTGCCGGATGGTTTGAGGACGGTTTTAGGTGAGCAAGGTTATTCTTTGTCAGGAGGGGAAAGACAGCGCATAGGCATAGCCAGAGCAATTTTGAAAAAATCCTCTATTTCTATCCTAGATGAGCCAACATCTTTCTTAGATCCACAGACTGAAGAAAAAATCCTTAATTATTTTCACAATCAAAAGAAGCGAATGACCCAGATTATTATTGCCCATCGATTAAACATGGTTATGGATGCTGATTGGGTTGTAATGCTTGGGAAAGGAGAAATAATAGCTCAAGGAACGCCGCATGAATTGATAAATAGTTGTTCATCTTTCAGAGAATTGTGGGGACTCGATAAACAGGGACAAGACTCAATGGTTATCCCTTCCTCTAGGTAAACAAAGTAAATTTGGAAAGAGAATCCTGATGACAAATATTAAGCCAGTAACTCATACATACAATCAGCTATCAGCGAAGTACTATAACCTAGTTAAACCTGGGGCATTTGCTGAGGAAATCTCCTTTTACCAACAGATCTTAAAGGAAACCACAGGTCCATACCTAGATGCTATGTGTGGTTCCGGTCGTTTATTAGTGCCCCTTCTTTCAATGGGTTATGATATTGAGGGGATGGATTATTCCTCAGCCATGTTAGGTTATTGTAGGGAAAATGCATCCATCAAAGGTTTTGCCCCAGCTCTTTATCAGCAATCTATAGAGGATATGGCCCTCGAAAAAAAATATGAGCTTATCTTTATCATTGGCGGCTCGTTTCAATTAATTTATCCCAGGGAAGCAGCTATTAAGGCACTTCATGCAGCCAAGAATCATTTAATTGAGGGGGGGAAGTTATATATCGATACTTTTATTCCATGGGAATTATTGTATGAAGATGGGAAGGAGGAAAATTTTTTAAATGAAGTACACGATGAAGATGGAACAAGCCTAAAGCTTGAAACTTACAGTTATACACACAGACAGAAACAGCATTTTATAAGCCATAATAAATATACCAAACTAAGAAAGGGGAAAGTGATTCAATCAGAGAAGGAAGTGATGCCTGTATTATGGTATTACCATTATGAAACAATCTTACTCTTAGAATCTGTTGGTTTTAAAAATGTAAGAGTCTTTGACACAAAAATTGGACAGCATCCTGAATTAACAGTGTACGAGGCTATTAAATAAGGCTCTTTATTTCACAGAGGCTGAATTAAATATAAATGGAATTAAAGCTTAATAAGAATAAACTATATTCTTGATGACAATATCTTCTGCTACCTAGTCGCTGTCGCGAAATAGCAATTTAGTTTATAAAATGGTTTTTATAAAAAGATATGGCTTAGGAATTCTTCATGGATTTTGAACCACCCTCCTTCTAATCTCCATCGACGAAAATAATAGTGAAAAGTGCCCCAAGGAGAAAAGTTTTTGGGAAGCATCCGCCATTGGCAACCTGTCTTTAACAAGTAGAAAATTGCATTAAGGATATGGCGGACATTAACTCGTCTTGGGCGTCCGCCTGGTCTACTTGGAGGAATCATAGGAGAGATTATAGACCACTCTTGATCACTTAAATCACTTTCATAAATTCTCTTCACGACAGAGCTCCTTTTATTTGCTCTGCTAAGCTACCAATCCTATTGGCGCTTATATCCGTTAATCCTTTCTTCTGCTTCTCATACAGTCTCTTATACAACGTCAACTAACAATGTACTGGCGAGTTGTTAGATCAGGTCAGTAACTTATTTCGTACTCTTCCGAAATAATTCTCATAAAATTCCTCTTCCATATAACCTCAAAAAAGCATATAAGGCAGTATTAGCGCGCGTAGGAGGATTAAGTATTGATCCATAATTTTAGTATTAAGACCGCTCATTTCATACTGAGTTCCGGAGTCTTATTGAGATTATCAGATAAATTGTTTTATTCCTTACGACATAGAGCCAATGCTAAGATTAATAAAAATATGGAAAAATAAGCAAAATGTTGATTTCTTCTACTCATTCATTTCCTTTTGAGTATTCTCTTATCCAGGATTTTATAAATTATGAGCACAGCCTAAGCCTTCTTGACTGGTTGGAAAAAGTACCTTTTTGGAAATTGAAGTCTACTGGTTTTTATTCGCAGTGGGAGTTCCGTTTAGATAACAATATCATTCTACCAGATAATTTAAAATTCTTAACGCATGTTGGTTTTCTAAATGGTTTGAAAACAAAGCTAGAAAAGGAATTTCGAGCTCCACTCGGTAAAGAAATTTATATTAAATTCCATAAGATGGTTCCTTTTCAAGAAATAAAAATACATAACGATTATCTACCTGAGGAAACTGCTTTTAGATTAGTGATCCAATTCAATAGAGGGTGGACTATAGAGCAAGGGGGATATCTTATTATACATAACAATTATGAAGGGGAAATAAATCGTGTACTACTTCCCTTGCATAACACTGGCATTGCCTTTAAAATATCTAACTCGTCGCTACACTCCGTTTCTCCTATTTTAGGAGGAGAGAGATATACTCTAGTATACATTTTCTCACAGGAAAACGAAAACAAAGACAATTAGCTAATGATAATTAGCTGAAAGGAGGCTAGGTATTTATAAATTTCAATCTTTTAGGAAGGGAGACATATCGCAGATACAAATACCATTCCAATCATTACCACTTGATGAAGCAAGCAGACTAAAAGAATTATATTCATATTTCTGCGAGATGGATATTGATTGCAATCTTGTTGAGGATATATGGTCAATCAAATTATTATGGCCCGAAGACCCTGACTTTTATATTGATCCTTTTATCCAACATAACCTCAAGAAATGGCACCCGAAAACTACAGTTTCCCAAATCCCTTTCGTTTTTATGGTAGGTTCCAAATACTTAGAAGCTCTCAATGATAATTGGTCTCTTTATGGGTGGAGCACATGGCTGAAAAGTCTTCAAAAGCACTCATTTCCGAAAAAAATCACAATCATACACCTAGACGACCATGATGACCTTATGAGCCCTAAAGCTTATTTTCATCAAGGTAGACTATATGATATTTTTACAAAGAAATTAATAAGTATTTATGAACCTCAAAGTATTAAATCAGCCATTCTGAGTGGGGCTATTGGAATTGGTGAATTTATTCTTCCACTTTTGTGTGAGTTTCCTTCTGTTGAGATAAGACATTTGTGCCAAAGTACAGAACCTCACACGACTATACAACGTCAGATAATATAGCCGCATAGCGTCAGAAATAGAGTCCGGTTTATAAAGGAGGCAAAGGACCTTAAAAAGCGTGGTTCCAATGCCTGGAAAAACAATAACCGACCATCAATATAGGCTATACATGCAAACAAGAAAATCAGCACATACGCAAAAGCTTTCAGCAGCTAAAGCGGGATTCAGCGAAAGAACGGGCAGAAGATTAGAAAAACAAGGAATATTACCGTCTCAAGCAAGCAAAAGAGGGAGGAAACCTGGGACTCATATTTTTTCTGACATTTGGGATGACATTATTACGCCATTAATTCAAAAAACGCCATTTTTATCGGCGATCATTTTATTGGAGCATCTCCAGGACCTTTATCCCGGCAATTATTCGTCAAGGAATTTGAGAACTTTACAAAGACTTCTGCAACAGTGGCGAGCTTTAGAGGGGCCTGATAAAGAAATCATCTTTCGCCAGATCCATCAACCTGGACGTCAAGGCTTATCGGATTTTACGACCCCTAAGACTTTCCAAGTGACCATTCAAGGCAAGCCTTTTAAGCATCTTCTCTATCATTTCCGCTTAGCTTACAGTGGTTGGTCTTTTATCCAAGCAGTTCAAGGAGGTGAAAGTTTTCAGGCCTTATCTCAGGGATTGCAAAATGCTCTTTGGCGTTTAGGCGGATGTCCACAAGAGCATCGAACAGATAGCTTATCAGCGGCGTACAAGAATTTATCTGACCAAACACAACGAAACTTTACGACGAAGTATGAGCAATTGTGCCAGCATTACACGATGACACCGACCCGTAACAATTTAGGAAAAAGCCATGAGAATGGTAGTATTGAAGGACCCCATGGCCATTTGAAGCGCCGTATTGCTCAAACATTGACTTTAAGAGGGTCGAGTGACTTTGAGTCGATTGTCTCCTATCAGTCCTTTCTTCAGTCTGTCGTGAATCGCCATAATCGATACCATCAAAAGCAAATTGATGAAGAAAAAACACGACTCAAGCCATTACCCCACTACCGGACCATTGATTATGAAGAAACCACAGCCCGGGTGACAACTTCCAGCACTATCTTTGTCAAAAACGTTGTTTATAGTGTGCCGTCTCGTCTTATTGGTCAGCGGTTACGTATCCACCTGTATCTCGATCATCTGGTCTGTTATCTTGGCAGTGAGCTCACCCTTGAGCTGCCCCGTCTTCAAACAATTTCTGGCAAACGCCAATATTGTATCAATTATAGGCATTTGATTAACAGTTTATCCTGCAAGCCCCAAGCCTTTCGGTACAGTATGCTGCGAGATGAGGTATTACCGTCCCCTGTTTATCGCCAAATATGGCAATTGCTTGATCACTTATGTGTTAGCCGCCAAGCGTGTAAGCTTATGGTGGGAATTCTTAAACTGGCGGCCGATTATAAGTGTGAAGAAGACTTAGGGCATCAAGTTTTAAGCCTTCTCCAAAAGGGTCAAGTTCCTCATTTAGGCGCCTTGCAAAATCGTTATGGAAAGATAACCAAGCCTTTACCGATCCCTTATCTGGCTATCCCTCAGCAGGCCTTAGCTTGCTATAATCAGCTTCTATCGTCCTTAGGAAGGGAGATAGCTCATGCATGACTTTGCCAAACTGCCTCTTCTGCTCAAGGAACTCCGGCTTGCAACCATAAGGAATTTATGGGAACCATTTGCTCGGCAAGCCCTTGAAGAGAATTGGCCTCCTGACCGCTATCTTGCCATTTTATGCGAGCATGAGATTGACGCCCGTTTGCAAAAAAAGCTCAAGCGAAACTTAAAGCAGGCCCAACTCCCTGCCGGTAAGGCTTTGTCAACCTTTGATTTTAGTCATGCTCCAACTCTGAACAAAGCAAAAATCCAAGATCTGGCCGATAATACGGCCTGGGTTAACAACAAGGAAAATCTATTGATTTTTGGACCAAGCGGCGTGGGGAAAACCCATTTAGCAGCAGCTATTGCTTATGGGTTGATTGAAAGAGGGATCCGTGTCTTGTTGACCTCTACCACTGCCTTGGTCCAGAAACTTCAAGCCGCACGTCAACAATTGTGTTTGCCTCAAACGTTAGCCAAGATGGACAGTTACCAAGTCCTTATTCTGGATGATATTGGCTACGTCCGTAAAGATGAAGCGGAAACCCATGTTCTGTTTGAGTTAATTGCGCATCGCTATGAATCAGGCAGCCTCATTGTGACAGCCAATCAACCTTTTAGCGAATGGGATAGCATTTTTGCTGACACAACGATGACCGTGGCTGCCATTGACCGTTTGGTTCATCATGCCACGATTATTGAGATTGTGTCAGAAAGTTACAGGCGCACCCATTGCCGGCACAATAAATAACTTAAAAGGAGAATTTTTATGACGACTAAGTAACCTCTATCACCGGTCATAATTTCTGACGCTCTCCGGTCTTAATTTTTGTCGTTGCATAATCATGTTCGCCTCCTTCTCTTAAAAGAAGGCATTTGGGATCACTCACTGTATCAATTTTTTCTCGGTGCTCTGTATCATTTTATTTCTGGTGGTGACACTTGGTGGTTGACAGTTACCTCCAATGTTCTCATCAACATTTTCAATCTGGGCGTTTAGAGAAAGGTTTTGGATAAATAAAGTTGTAAGAGGCTTATCATTTTCAGTTACAATTTTAAGATATACTTGAAGGTAAGCATATCGCTGCTCCCTGTTCCCGGGCAAGACGAGTGTTGTGACATGGCCTTTTCAATTGTCCACTCTCATCAGTTCTATGCATTTGTCTGGTGTGAATCTAGTGGGCAAAGGGGAACATACTTTGGTTCCGCCAAACTCGTATCGATAAATAAATATTTGTCAGCAATAAATAAGAAAGGGTTATGTCTAAATGTGATTTCAACTTGTTCTGTATTTGAGGATTCAAATCCTAATTTATATAAAAATTCTTCAAGTGCTTGTTTGTTGGAGTCAGGATAATGCTTTTGGAAAGACGCAATTGCATCTTTTCTCTTTAATACTTCTAGTGTTGCCTCATCCGGAAAAGTTTTTTTTCTATAAAGCTCAGCATATTCCCATATGGCAGTTCTTTGCCTTCTATTGGAAAGCTTTTCCTCTTTTTCTGCAATAATATTCCTTATTGTTAATCTATCTGACAAAACCTTTAAAGGACAGAAAACCCAAAGTAAAGTGATAGGAGCTTTAAAATTCCAAAACATCTCAGAAAGATTGACAAACTTAAAATCCATAATAACTGGAGAATCATTTCGAGATTCTTTCCAAATTTTAAAAGGCAACCTAGAAAGTTTGGATTTGAAGTAACTTCTCTCAGCTCTGGGAATTCCTCTTCCATAAATGGATCTAAGTAATAACAAATCCTCTTGAATATGATTTGGGATTTTTTTATATTGTCTCCTAAAATAAAATTTATCATTTTTTAGGTCTCTAGATTTTCTACGATCCTAGAATATTCATCAGGATGATAATTTTTTATTGTTTTTTCTAATGATTTATCACAAAAAAGATCTATGCTGTAATCAGTTAAATCAGTGCTAGATTTTCTAAAAAAATCTATTAAAGTGGTTTTTCCTGCATTAGAAGTGCCCGTAAGTATTGTTACTGGGGCCTTTCCATACATAATAAATCTATTGTCAGCGTTTAAAGAAAGAGGGATTATCCTTTTAAAGGAAAACTCTCCAGTTATGCTCTTTTTAAACTCTTTTCCTTCAATGAGAAAATTATATCGTTCAATATAAATGCTAGGTATTAGCATATAATTACAAATACATATTTTTGAGTAACTTTCTAAGAATAAATAACAACTATATATAAACTCACTTTTTATATAGGAAATATTTTTATAATTAATATTATTTATAATCATATAATTTTTATTGTAATAATAGAAGTAGAATAGTGAAAATTCTGCTAAAATTAATTTCTTGAAATCTATAGGGTTAAGTAATTTAGTAGTGTCAGGAATTAAGGCAAAAGACCTATTTAAAATGTAAGATTTATTATTATTTCTTGGTCTGGAAAGGTTTAGTTGAAAGTAAACTGGAAATTCTTTTCCATATTCGCTAAGACTTTCAACAGAAAAGGCTTTAAAATTAATATTTTGCTCACTTACTGCTCTTTGACTTCTTGTTTTTTCAGAACCAATTTCATCATCCATAGCGATGGAATAATTATTCATCTTTATAAGAATCAAATAAACAAATGCAGTTATATTACATTTTTTATATGTATGTCTCATTTCTTCTTAAGCTTCCTCAATCGGCAGCATATTATCACTCTTTATGCACAGTTTAATAGCTTTAGCTGTTGATTCAAGATTATTATACCTAAAGAGAGTTTCATGCCTACCAGGCACATTTATAATCTGAAGATTTTTAATAAAATGTTTCCATCCGTAATCATAAACTTTTGATTGTGTTTTAGAAACATTATCCTTTGCTATTAATAGAGTAACTTTCCCTCCCCGATATTTTTTACCTTGTACTTTAATATAAGATTCTCATGAATTTTCAGATTTTTCTCTATTTGCAGATTAACATATAAATCAGAGTTTTCATTAAATAATGCATCATCTATTTTTTCTAAATGTTTTTTATTTGTTATCTTTTCGTGTGGTCCGTTATTTTTCAAATTATTCATTGGAACAGCAGCATCAATTAGAATTAAATTCTCTATACTTTCACCTTTTATTGTAAGTTGTTGCGCCATTTCATATGCTACTATTCCTCCAAACGACCATCCTCCAAACACATAAGGTCCAACGTTTTGTATTTTTTTTATTAAACTAATATAGTGTTCAGCCATAGATTGTATGCTTTTATAATTATTCCCCGGACTTTCGAAAGATGGACTGTTTATTCCATAAATTGGGATGTCATCAATATACTTTGATAAGCCCTGATAACAGAAAGATAATCCTCCTCCTGGATGAATAAGAAAGAGAGCAGGCCTTTTCTCACTGATTTGGATCGGGATCAAGGAAAAATTAGGCATACAACAGTGTTCTAATTCTAGCACCCGAGAAAGAGAGAAAATGGTAGGATTCCTGAATATATCAGCTATAGAAATTTTATTCGAGAATTCCGGCTGAAGCTGAGAAAATAGCTTTATTGAAGTAAGTGAATTTCCTCCTATTTCAAAGAAGTTATCGTGAATGCTTATATTCTTAAGATTTAAAACTTTTTCCCAAATTTTTAAAAGATGAAATTGAAGAGGGGTTGCTGGATAAACTATATTAACTCTATTTTTATTTATATATCCAATAGTAGAGTCGAGCAGAGCTTTACGATCGATCTTCCCATTAGGAGTTAAAGGTACCTTGTCGATATATACAAAGAAGGAAGGCACCATGTAATCTGGGAGAGATCTTGCGAGATGGTTTCTGAACCCTTCAGTGAAACTTGTCAAATCCTCTCCCTTTAAGACGGAGAAAGGCTCTCCGGAAGAAGAAGTAAACACTGATTCAACTTCAAAAGAAGATACTCTCTCCTGGGGAAGAACTATATAAGCGACAAGTTTTTTGTCGTTTGACTCATCTACGTTTGTTTTATCAAGCTCATCCGTTCTTGCCGCCACAATCGCTTGTGATACATCTCCATGGCTCTGGAGAACAGATTCGATCTCTCCCAACTCAATCCTAAATCCTCGAATCTTTACCTGATCATCAATACGCCCTAAAAACTCGATGTTTCCATCAGGTAAGTATCGAGCGAGATCTCCTGTCCGATAGAGTCTAAGGTTCTCTGAAGATGAGAGGGAAGATTCTGTCTTGCTAAATTCTTCATAAATGTTGACGTCATCAATAAATGGGTTGGGAATAAATCTATCAGCCGTTAAGTCAGGACGATTCAAATACCCTCTTGCCAATCCAACCCCTCCAATGTAAATCTCTCCACTCACTCCTATAGGTACTAGATTCAACTCTGTGTCTAAAATGTAAGTTTTTAAATCAGGAATCTTCTTCCCAATAATACTCCCTTCTTTTCTCATAATATGTTCTTTAGAGAGTGGATGATAGGTTACGTGAATAGTTGTTTCTGTAATTCCATACATATTAACAAACTGAGTGCCTTCCCACTCATCGATATAAAAGCAAGGTTTAAGCTTGTCAGGTTCTAAAACCTCTCCCCCGAAGATGACTAATCGTATGGACAAAGAATAGAATTCATCTGATTTAGATAGAAATTGTTCATGCAGAATAAGTTGGCAAAAGGCTGAAGGTGTTTGGTTAAGAATAGTAACCTTTTCTTTTCTTAGTAAACTGTAAAAAGCTTCAGGAGATCTTGAAGTTAGATAGGGAACAACAATAAGTTTCCCTCCATATATGAGAGCTCCCCAAATTTCCCAAACAGAAAAGTCAAAAGCATAAGAATGGAACAAAGTCCACACGTCATTCTGAGTAAAATGGTACCAATGTTGTGTTTTCTTTAAGAGTCGAACAATGTTTCCATGATCAATCATCACTCCTTTAGGTTTACCGGTAGAGCCTGAGGTATAGATCACATAGGCGAGGTTGTGGGGCGTTGTAAGATTGGGTAGGTTTTGAGAAGACTCTGCTGTGAAGTTTATTTGCCTCTGAGTTTGAAGGTTGTCCCTGTTGAAAGAGCATTCCTCGATCAGAAGTTCCTTTGTTTCACTCTGAATGTGAAGGTTTAAAGTTATTCCTGAATAAGTTTTAAGGGTTTCATTAAGGTGAGTTTGAGTAATAAGGATTGGAGCTTTTGTATCCTCGAGCATGAACTGAAGACGTGTTGTAGGATAGCTTGGATCCAGAGGAACATAAGCTCCCCCTGCCTTGAGGATACCTAAAATCCCAATAATCATCTCTAATGATCTCTCAACAGCAATTGCCACAAGCGTATCAGGCTTGACCCCTAGAGCTCTTAGATGATGAGCCAGTTGATTGGCTCGTTCGTTGAGTTGTTGATAGGTGAGCTCTTCATTCTCATAAACAACAGCTATGTTGTTGGGGGTCCTTTCTACCTGCTCCTCGAACAGTTGTTGTATCGTTTTATCTTCAGGATAAGAAGTACTGGTATCATTCCATTCAATGAGAAGCTGATGTTTCTCTTCTTGGGTAAGAAGAGAAAGTGTTTGAGAACTTTTTGCGCTGTGATGAGAAATTTCTCGAAGGGCTTGTTTGATATGATCTGAAAGTCTCTTGATAAACTCCTCATTAAAATGTTTTGTCTGATAGCTTAACGCGAGGTGAATTTGCTTGACAGGTCCTATAATGATTGCCAGAGGATATTCATTCTTCTCTACTCCTTGAACACCTCTTATGACAAAATCAGAAACTATGTTATGAGTTTCCTCATCTAAAGGATAATTTTCAAAGACAAAAATGACATCAAATATACTCTGGCTGATTCTTGACCACGATTGAATCTGAGCAAGAGAGGTATAACTATAATCACTGAGCCTTTGAGTTTGTTCCTGAAGGTTTCTAAGAAAGGTTAGCGTGTCCTCTTCTGGATGAATGGCGATTCTTAAGGGAAGAGTATTGATTAATAAACCCACCATTTCTTCAACTCCAGAAAGCTCTATGCTTCTGCCGGAAACGGTCACTCCTAAAACGATCTCTTGCTGTTGAGTATAGGTTTTAAGCACCAGACCAACAGCTCCTTGAAAGACTGTATTAAGTGTTAAATCCTGCTGCTGAGCAAAATTCCTAATCTCATCTGTTTCTTCAACAGAAAGTACTATAGAGTAAGTGTCATAATCTCTTTCATTATTCTCTTCGATGATATCACTGAAGCTGAGCTTGGTAGGGCCTTCAAGAGAAGCAAGAGAGTCCTTCCAGAAAGCTTCCGCTTTACTGAGGTTTTGTTCTTTTAACCAAGAGATATAATCTCGATAGGGGCATCGAGAATTGAGTCGAACTTCTCTTCCCCGCCTTAAAGACTCATAAGCCTTAAACATATCACTAATAATAATAGACGTACTCCATCCATCTGTTAAGATATGATGCCTACTCCAAATCAGGTAAAATTTACGTTGAGAACATTTGATGAGAGTAATCCTAAAAAGAGGAGCTTTACTGAGGTCGAATCCTTTCTTGCGATCTTCTTTAATAAAATCTTCTAGTTTTTGATTTTGATCTATCTTTGTGAATGTTTTGAAATCTTTAACTTCAAAGGGAACTTCAGCGGACTCTAAAACATATTGGAGAGGGACATCAAGACTTTGCCATATAAATCCTGTTCTTAGAATTGGATGATGCTTACTTACTTTCTGCCAGGCCTTTTTTAAAACAGAAATATCTATGTGTCCTTCTAGCTCAAACACACTTTGAACAAAGTAGGCACCAGACTCAGGAGCATAGAGGGTTTGAAATAATAAACCAGATTGCATCGGAGAGAGCGGATAAGCATCTTCAATTATCTTATTATCCATGTTTAAGTATTCTCATTTTTTATTAATGATCTGATCAATAAGATTGATTTGATCCAGGTTAGCTAGTTTAAAGTCAGAGGGTGTATATCCAGAAGTACTTTTTTGGCAACAGTGTCGAATAAGTTGTTTAAGTCTTTCCATAAAAGCATGAGAGACCTTTTCTATCGTTTGTTTGTGATAATGATGGCTGCTATAAGTCCAGAAGAAACGAAAGAGACCTTTCTTGACCTCTCCATTAATATCCAAGTGATAAGACCGTGCATTCTTATCTGAAACATTGCGACCTGCCGACTCTTGAGAAAAAGTGAAGAGGCCTTCTTGTTCAAAAGCATTATCCCACTGTCCGAGGTAGTTAAATCTTAAACTGGGATGAAAGAAGGTAGACAGATACAACCCCTGCGTAAGATATGACAACACTCCATAGCCAATACCTTTATGAGGAATCTTTCTTAAGTCTTCCTTAACTGTTTTAAGGGCTTCTGCCAAGTCAGTTGGGTCGTCAATACTTAGGTAGACAGGGAAGAGCGACGTAAACCATCCTATGGTTCTTGAGAGATCAAAATCTTTAATAACCTCTTCCCGCCCATGACCTTCAAGAGAAAGCGTTAAAGAATATGTCCCAGTCCAATCTCCTACAGCCAGAACAAGAGCTGTAAGGAGAATATCATTAATCTCTGTCCGATAAGCTTGAGGAGCACGTTTTAAGAGAAGAGTAGTTTCCTCTTCTGTAAGCGAGAGCACAATTGTACAAGAAGACTCTCCTGTAGCTGCTCCATCATTAAAATCAACTGGAAGAGGATGAGTCAACTCTAGGATCTTTTGCCAGTAAGGAATCTCCTCTTTAAGAGACTGAGAAGAAGCATAATCTTTTAAGGATCTAGCCCATTGCTGATAAGAATGAGTCTTCGAGGAGAGAGAAGGAGATTCTCCTTGAGAGATTTGAAAACAGAGTGCTTCTAAATCCTCCAACAAGATTCTCCAGGAAACACCGTCTATAACAAGATGGTGAATAACAATAAGAAGACGATCAGACCTATTGCTTCCACACTTAAAGAAGACAACCCTTATAAGGGGACCTGTTTCGATGTTAAGAGTTTGTTGAATGAGAGAAGAGTATTCTTTAATGCTCTGAGTAAGATGTTCTTCTAGCACAATATATGAAAGATCAGTCTCTTGAACAAAGAAAGGTTCTACCTCTGCTAAAGAGGTTTGTATCCAATTGCCTTGTATCTCTTGATGATATCTAACCCTTAACATATCATGATGAGAAAGAAGCAAAGAGAAAACTTGATTTAAGTGAGCAAGCTCTAGCGTCTTAGAAAGTTGAAGCAGCACTGTCTGGTTGAAGTAATTCCTATCTTCTATATCATTCTTAAAGAACCAATGCTGAATAGGAGTGAGAGGAATATCTCCTCCAATAGCTCTTTGATCTGGTTTTAAGGAAATGTCATTCTCTTGAGTTTTAGCGACTGAAGCAAGAGCCTTAATTGTTGGGTAGTTAAAGACATTTTTAACAGCAAAGTGAATCCCTCTCGATCGCGCTTTCGAGACCATTTGTATGCTAATAATGGAGTCTCCCCCAAGTCTAAAAAAGTTGTCATGGATACCTATTTTCTCAAGTTTGAGAACGTCTTTCCATACCTCACAAAGCTCTTGCTCCAGAGATGTCTGAGGAGCAACATATTCATCGGCAACAAGCCGCAAGGCCAAATTAGGCGCTGGCAGAGCTTTACGATCAATCTTTCCATTAGGAGTTAAAGGTACCTTGTCGATATATATAAAGAAGGAAGGCACCATGTAATCGGGAAATTTTTCTAAAAGAAATTCCCTTAACTCGGTAGATGAAGGAGTAAATTCTCCAGGCACCACATAAGCAACAAGTTTCTTATGAGTCGGCTCCTTTTTAGATTCCTCCGCGCTCGCCACCACAACCGCTCGCGATATATCACCATGGCTCTGAAGAACGGATTCAATCTCACCTAGTTCAATCCTAAATCCTCGAATCTTTATCTGATCATCAATGCGCCCTAAAAACTCGATGTTTCCATCAGGAAGATAGCGAGCGAGATCCCCTGTCCGATAGAGTCTAAGACTTTCTGGAGATAAGGAATAATCTCTCGGATCAAGTCCTTGATGAATATTGATGTCATTAACAAATGGGTTGGGAATAAATCTCTCTGCTGTCAAATCAGAACGATTCAAATACCCTCTTGCTAATCCAACCCCTCCAATGTAAATCTCTCCACTCACCCCTATAGGTACTGGATTTAGCTGCTCGTCTAATATATAGATCTGCGTGTTAGAAATCGGGCGCCCTATGGGTACAAATTCTGAGGACAAAACATGGTGTTTTTTCCATTCAAACATACAACATCCAACTGTTGTCTCCGTTGGTCCATAATGGTTAAAAAGCCGTAATTCATAGAGGCTGACTTCTTTTATTTTTGTTAAAAGTTCGACACCAAAAATTTCTCCCCCAAATAACAAACTGTGCTGAGGAAGCATTCTTGAAATATCTGTCTGTATTGACAGGGCATTAAAATGTGCAGGAACAATCTTAAGGCAGTCAATCTTATGTTGACTGACGTAGGAGGAAAATAAATGAGAATTCTGAAGATACTCATCCCCTAAAATATGCAAGGATCCTCCAGAAAGAAGAGAAGGATAAAGAGACGTATTTCCTAAATCAGCAGCAAAAGTTGATGCATAAGCAAACTTTAAAGGCAGATTCTTTCCGAGTTTGCCTAGAATATCTTCACAATAATTAACGAGCCCATTATTTTCAATAGCAACTCCTTTGGGTTTACCGGTAGAACCTGAAGTATAGATCACATAGGCGAGGTTGTGGGGCGTTGTAAGATTGGGTAGATTCTTACAAGACTCTGCTGTGAAGTTTATTTGCCTCTGAGTTTGAAGAGTGTCCTGGTTGAAAAAACATTCCTCCATCAGAAGTTCCTTTGTTTCACTCTGAATATGAAGGTTTAAAGTTATTCCTGAATAAATCTTAAGGGTTTCATTAAGGTGAGTTTGAGTAATAAGGACTGGAGCCTTTGTATCCTCGAGCATAAACTGAAGGCGTGTCGTAGGATAGCTTGGATCCAGAGGAACATACGCCCCCCCTGCTTTTAGAATCCCTAAAATACCCACGATCATCTCTAATGATCTGTCAACTGCAATAGCCACAAGCGTATCAGGTTTCACCCCTAAAGCTCTGAGATGATGAGCCAGTTGATTGGCTCGTTCGTTGAGTTGTTGATAGGTGAGCTCTTCATTCTCATAAACAACGGCTATGTTGTCAGGAGTTCTTCTGACTTGCTCTTCAAACAATTGATGAATTGTTTTATCTTCAGGATAATCTACCTCTGTATCATTCCAAGTAATGAGAAGCTGTTGCTTCTCTTCTTGTGTAAGAAGAGGAAGTGTTTGGATCTCTTGAGTTGGATCTGATAATATGCCGTCAAGGAGCTCCTTAAAATGAGCTGCCATCCTTTCAATCGTTTGAACTTCAAAGAGATCTGTTGCATATTCAATCCCTATCTCAAGAGTGTCTTCACGCTCTTGCACGCTTAAGGACAAATCAAACTTAGCAATAGGGTATGAACGAGAAAAAGATTCTGCTTGGATGTGGGTGAGACCTAAAAGCTCTCCGTTCATCGTATTGAGTGTAAACATAACCTGGAACACAGGATTACGATTAAGAGCTCTCGCTATATTCAGATGATCAACCAGTTGCTCAAAAGGAACATCTTGATGATGATAAGCTTGAAGAGTTGTCTCTTTAATCTTCTTCAGGATATCAATGAAAGTCTCGTTACCTTCTAAAGTTGTTCTAAGAGCTAATGTATTCACAAAGAACCCTATGAGTCCTTCAATCTCCTTATGATGTCGATTAGCTATGGGAGACCCCACGACAATATCTTGCTGACCTGTGTAGCGATACAAAAGAACTTGGAAGGCAGCTAAAAGAGTCATAAACAGAGAAGCACCCTCTTGCTGAGCTAACTGATTCAGCTGATCTTTAATCTCCTGAGAGAGATAAGTGTGATATGTTGCTCCTTTGTAGCTGAGCTCTTGAGGTCTTGGCTTATCCATAGGAAGATCCAGAAGATCAGGAATACCTAAAAGTTGCTGCTTCCAATAAGATAATTGCTTCTCTAGAACTTCTCCTTGAAGCCATTCTCTTTGCCATAAAGCAAAATCACCATACTGAAGTGGTAAAGCGGGAAGAGAAACTTCTTTACCTTCAGCATAAGCATTATAGAGTTCAGAGAGTTCCTTGAAGAAGATCCCCATAGACCATCCATCACAGATGATATGATGTAGAGTGAGAAGGAGGATATGTTCCTCCTTTCCAAGAATAAGCAGTTTCACTCTTACCAAAGGTTCAGAAGACAGATGAAAAGGGCGTGTTGCTTCTTCTTGAGCTAATCTCTGCGCGGATAATGCTTGCTCTTGTTTTTCTAAGGAGGCCAGATCAATTAAACATTCCCTGAGGTGAATCTCTAAATGAGGCAGGATTTCTTGAGAAGCTTCTCCTGCTGTTGAAGGGAAGATTGTTCTTAAAGATTCATGCCTCTCAATAAGAGAGTTAAGGGCTCTTTCAAGAGAACCTCTATCTAAGGAACCTCTTAATCTTAATGCAAGAGGAATGTTGTACAGAGCTGTGTCTGGTAAGAGTTGATCTAAGAACCAAAGTCGTTGTTGGGCAAAGGAAAGAGGAAGAGCCCCTTTTCTTATCTGAGGCTCAAGAGGCGGAAGAGAAGAAAGAACATTCTTACTCGTTAAGGAACCAACGATCTGGCTTAAAGTTGCAAGCGTTGGATGTTCAAAGAGAGCCCTAAGGGGAATATCGATATTATAGGTATGTCTGATACGAGAGATAACTTGAGTGGCAAGAAGGGAATGTCCTCCAAGCTTAAAGAAATTATCATGGATACCTATCTTCTCTACTTTCAGAACATCTTTCCATATCCCAGAAAGATCTTGTTCCAGAGATGTCTGAGGAGCGACATATTCATCGGCAACAAGCCGTAAGGACAAATCAGGAGCCGGCAGAGCTTTACGATCGATCTTCCCATTAGGAGTTAAAGGTACCTTGTCGATATATACAAAGAAGGAAGGCACCATGTAATCTGGAAGCCTTTCTGAAAGAAACTCTCTTAATTCTGTAGATGAGGGAGTAAAGTCTCCAGGCCTCACATAAGCGACAAGTTTTTTGTCGTTTGACTCATCTACGTTTGTTTTATCAAGCTCATCCATTCTTGCCGCCACAATCGCTTGTGATACATCTCCATGGCTCTGGAGAACAGATTCGATCTCTCCCAACTCAATCCTAAATCCTCGAATCTTTACCTGATCATCAATACGCCCTAAAAACTCGATGTTTCCATCAGGAAGATAGCGAGCGAGATCCCCTGTCCGATAGAGTCTAAGGCTTTCTGGAGATAAGGAATAATCTCTCGGATCAAGTCCTTGATGAATATTGATGTCATCAACAAATGGGTTGGGAATAAATCTATCAGCCGTTAAGTCAGGACGATTCAAATATCCTCTTGCCAATCCAACCCCTCCAATGTAAATCTCTCCACTCACTCCTATAGGTACTGGATTTAGCTGCTCGTCTAATATATAGATCTGCGTGTTAGAAATCGGACGGCCTATGGAAACAGATTCTGATAATCTATGGTAATCCTCTTTCCATTTAAACACACAGCATCCTACCGTTGTCTCTGTGGGGCCATATTCATTAAAAAGAGATGTATTAGGATTCGTTTCTAACCAGAATCTTACATCTTCCTTTAAAAGATTCTCCCCCCCAACAATCAAGGTTGTTCTTTGTTTATGAATCGTCTCTGAACTAAGTTGGTTTTTTAGAACTCTCAGATGTGCAGGCGTAAGCTTAATAAAACTAAAACTATTCTGCTTTTTAAGGCTGTCAGCTAAAGCATTCCCATAAGGATCTTCCGGCAAAATATTAACAGAGTTCCCCCTCACAAGTGGCAAGAAGATAGATGTTATACTCATATCAAAAGCTGGAGAAGAATGAAGGAGTACCGGAGCATTAGAGGGAGAATAGGCCTTTTGAGCATAATTTATATAATGATTAAAGTTTCCATGATGAATCATCACTCCCTTAGGTTTACCGGTAGAACCTGAAGTATAGATCACATAGGCGAGGTTATGGGGGGTTGTAAGATTGGGTAGATTCTTACAAGACTCTGCTGTGAAGTTTATTTGCCTCTGAGTTTGAAGAGTGTCCTGGTTGAAAAAACATTCCTCCATCAGAAGTTCCTTTGTTTCACTCTGAATATGAAGGTTTAAAGTTATTCCTGAATAAATCTTAAGGGTTTCATTAAGGTGAGTTTGAGTAATAAGGACTGGAGCCTTTGTATCCTCGAGCATAAACTGAAGGCGTGTCGTAGGATAGCTTGGATCCAGAGGAACATACGCCCCCCCTGCTTTTAGAATCCCTAAAATACCCACGATCATCTCTAATGATCTGTCAACTGCAATAGCCACAAGCGTATCAGGTTTCACCCCTAAAGCTCTGAGATGATGAGCCAGTTGATTGGCTCGTTCGTTGAGTTGTTGATAGGTGAGCTCTTCATTCTCATAAACAACGGCTATGTTGTCAGGAATTCTTCTGACTTGCTCTTCAAACAATTGATGAATTGTTTTATCTTCAGGATAATCTACCTCTGTATCATTCCAAGTAATGAGAAGCTGTTGCTTCTCTTCTTGTGTAAGAAGAGGAAGTTCCTCGAGAACAGTTTCTGGATACTGAATTATTCCTTCAAACAATGTTCTTATATGTTGTGAAAAATTCCTAAGAAGGCCTTTTGATATATCGTCTTCGATTCCTTTGGCCTTAAATATGTAACTCCTATTTTCTTCATCAAGGCTGAGCACAAATGGAAATTTATCCAAACAAGAATTTTCTTCTGTTTGAGAAGAACTTAAATCTATGAGGATAGGGATTACTGAAGAAGATTCTCTAAGTTTTGGATATCTTACGTAAATATCCTCACAATAGGCTTTATTTTTTTCGATAAATGCTAATCGATTTTTAATATGCTCTAATATATTGAGAGCCTTTGTCTTAGATATAAGAGAAAATGTTACAGGCAAATATGTTGGAAAGAGATTCCAGAGATCTTTAGGTAGATTTTTAAGGTAAGAGTTGATGATTCCTATTGAAAAGAGAGAAGAGTCTCCAAGACGCTTGAGGTATATTAAGAAAGCAGTTGTAAGTATCTCTGAAAAAGAAGCAGAGGATTCTATAGTAAGGTTGGAGGGTAATTTAAAAAACTCCTCACATATTATAATTTCTTTTGTGTGATTATCAGCGTTTCTGAACTCTTTGCCACCTTTGAGTAGTGAGCTTGTAAAGGGCAAAAGAGTAGGAACAATACCTCCAATTTCTTGGGTCCAAAACTCTTCACAGGGCGAAAACTCACGGAAAAGATATTCCATATTTTTGAAGACATTTTTATCAGGATTTTGTATTAAATCGCCAGCACTAACATGTAATTTGTTGCGAATCCTCTCAATGCTATAGGGGGTCCCTTTTAAATCACTAAACTGAGAAAGACTTATGATTTCAGTTGTTGTTGAGATATGAATGGCATTTTCTGTTATCTGAATAATGGTGCCGGGTTTTTCTTGAGAACGAGACGAAATAATATGGAGCTTGCTGGGAATAAAAACTTCATGGTTAATGCAGATTTTAAAGCTAGCTAATGTATTATCATAGTTTCCAAAAGAAAGAGATCGAAATTGTCTCTCAATTTCCTGAGCTGAGTCCTCACATGACAAAAAGCCAAGGTGCGGAGGTTTTTGAAACCGAGAGAAATAACTTCTTTTTTTAAGGCCTTGTTTTTCTCCAAAGAGAGCTCCTTTTGTAAGATCTTGAATCAGATCCTTAAAAGATTCCAAAGCATGAATGTAGCACTTAAGATTAAGGCTTAAAGTTGATTCATCATTATCAATAGGGAAAATAACCTGTTTTAAAATATTTCCACCATCAAGAACTGGAGTCATGATATGCCAGCTTACACCATGAGTTAATTCATTATTGAGAATTGCCCAAGAGGTAGCGTGCACTCCCGCATATTTGGGAAGAGGCGCATCATGATAATTGATGGCACAATAACGAGGATATTCTAATATTTTATTTCTTATAATCTTGCTATTAATAATACTAAAAAAGTAATCAAAAGATTTATAAGGATTAATGTTTTCAAAATCTTCTAATGAAGGAAAAAACGGGATACTATGACTTTTGGCCCATTGCTGGGTTTCATTATGAGCAGAAATGATGCCTAGGAGTTGGCACTTTTCTTCAAGGAGTAGTTCAGCGCATTGAATGCCCAAACTTGTCTCACTTATAATATAGCAGCTAATATTTTTTTTCATGTTAGGACCAATGCAAAAACCATAAAAAATATTTATTATGTTTAACTCTCACAATTTTACTATTAGGAGAAATTGTAAAAAGTTATTGACAAATGTTCCACTCCTTCTTGCCAAAAAGTCTTTCTGACTCAATACCCTTTTGTTTGCAGGCTTGAATAAACTTGTCCGACTCTATTATTTGAGGGGAATTATCTCCATATTTTAAAGCCATCACGTAATTAAGCCAAGGTTCTTGCCCCATCGCATAAACATATGCTTTTTTGCAGTTTGATTTTTCCACAATTCCCCAGGCTTTTTCAAAGTTTGATCCAGATAATGTTCTGTTCTTATCATGAGTTCTTTTTAAAGGACTACTTAGAAGTGGACCATATAACCAGCTTAAAGGAGCTCCATCACACTCCATACCCAAAAACAGCATATCAATTGCTCCAATATAGTCAAATATATGTCCATATAGTGTGGGGTCTAAGTTATTAGAGTCTGCTGCAAATAAGAACTTTTTTCCTTTAAGATTGATACAGTAAGAAAGTTTTGATTGTATGTTAAGGTCAGAATGCTCACCTAAAAAGGGAAGAGCTATTATTTCTCCGTCTTGCAGCGGAATTGTATCCATTTCTCTTAATTCAATAAGGGATGAAAAACCAGTATGCTTTAAAATTAATTTAATTGAAGGATCTCCTAATGCCCCCACCTGGTTGCCTGGGAAAACAAAGTGACGGACTTTATGTCGTAACTGTAAAAGCGTCTCAAACATGAGATGATCTTGATGGTTGTGGGTGATAACAACGTAGTCAATCTGATCTGGAAGATCTTCAAAAGTATATCTAGGCACCTCATTTGAATGAAGAGGATAGCTGATAACTGGATCAAAGAGAATAGATGAAGATTTTGTTTGAACTAAGATACAAGCATGACCAAAATACCTTAACCTGATTCCTTCATCATGATAATTACGATTCTCAGGCATAGTTGGTGAAGCTGTTGTAAAAAAAGAGCGAAACAAGTGTTGCTTCGGTGGGGGGATTTTAAACATTTCTTGGATTCTAGTTAAACTTTCTGCTTTTTCTTTCATCTTGAAAAGGGTATCGAGCTTAGAATCAGAGAAAGGTATGTCTAGATAGACTACATCTGTTTCATTAAGATGAGGAGTGCTTAAAACAAATTTTCTAAAATCAGTGGTGGTATCTGAAAGAGCTACTTTTTGGTGTTTTTCAGAGTAATAATTTTTATAAATCAAAGGCTCGATCAAGCGAATAGAGGGATTGTTATTCAAATCGTATACAAGCTCAATCAATCCTTTTAATGGGCCAGGGATGCGGTGGTACAGAGACTCTAGAGAATCTCCCTGCGCTTCAGTTTGCAAAGCTTGATCTAACTCTTTGAAGGAGTAGTTTAATGTTATGAGGGTTTCACATTCTATTTTGGTTTGATTAATTAATTCTTTTACTTCTTCAACTTTCTTTCCTTCTAAATCAATGAAAGGGCCACCTAACAACTTAGGGTCTTTAACAGCCTGAGCGTGAATTTGAGGATTTTGGACATAAGACTGCATAATTTTCAAATGACGTTCCACTATATTACAAGCAGCAGGCAGCGGGGAGATAAGATAAGGCCATGCATACCATTGCCATATCAATGGCTCGGCTTTGATCGTGGGCTTTAAATAGTATTGATCCATATATTTTACCTTACGTTTAAACAGTCATTGAAATTACGATAAGAAACCTTAGCTGTTAAATGTTTGTGTACTGTTGAGCGAAAGTCCTTTATCTTCAAAGGACACCCTCTTTGCTCACAAGAACATATAGCAACCAATTTATTTTTCGATTTTTATATATGCTGCTAAAAATTTTATAATGATGGTACATCTAATAATATCGATTCAGAGGAAATAAACTTCGTGAACTCAGGATTTGAATTCAAAATTTTTCCAGACCTTAAATTGTTTTTAAGTTTCTTAAAGAAAGTGTCCATCATAATCCAACTCTGTGCATCACACGTTAATATCTGCGTCGCCAAAGACGACGTAAGTTCCTCTCCTTTACCTTTAGCATATTGGCGCAGTATAGCTTTGAAATTCTTATTTTCAAATAAGATAGTAGCAAGAATGTAAGTCCACAATCCCCTTATATAGAGATGGTCGTACCCTCGATGAGTCTCAATAAAATTACTTTCAACTTTTGACAATTTATAAGCGGGAGATGTCGCAAGGCCAAAATCTGTCAAATACAGACGATAACCGTCAGTTAAAATGTTATTAAAATGGGCGTCAAAATGCAACAACCCTCTGCTTCTAATAAATGAAGAAATCTTTTGGAGCTCTCTCTCTACCATTGCAATCGTTGATTCAGAAATGTTCCCTTCTTTAACAACATTCCTCTCAAGCCATTTTCCTAGCGTCTCTGGGATATATTCCAAGCACAAGACAAGACTTGCTGAAGCTTTTGTGATTGCCTCAAGACGCGCACGTATGGCCGATGATCCACCCCAATACTGAACCAGACGATCTAGTTTCGAAGGGGTATAGCCGCAAAATGATGTGAGTTGAAATAATGCCACCTTGTCTTCTTCTCTCATATTTTCACAATTTCTAAGGTGATTTTTACTTGGTCCTTTCTTCATAATTTTGATAATTCTATCAAATATTTCCGAATCTATACCTTGAGGAGTTATTTTATCAGTTTTCGTAATTTGCATTTTCTCTTTATTATGCACTTTACAATAAAGCTTATCACCTTCACAAAAAATTCCCAATTCTCCTCGTTTAATCTGATTTAAAGAAGCTGTAGTTGGATGCTCATACATCAACCTAAGGTAATAACCTTCGGGTAGTGTATTTGGTATAGAATCCGGCAGAACTCGCCAGTGATACATCAAAGGAAAGCTTGCACACTCATCCTTAAGAACCCAATCAGTAGCCATAATGTGAGCTGACAGTTCCCGCCAAGCGCCAAACCCAGCTGAGCCAATGCCATATTGGTAATAAAGAGGGAGTTCAAATAAATTTGATGTTGACAATATGTTTTCTGGTTCTCTCTCAATGTCTGTTATGGGAATTTTTTTTATAAAGATGTTTACTCCATCCATCTTCAGTTGTACAGAAGTTCCACCCGTTCCAGAATGTATAGGCTTGTCTTTTTCAAGAAGAGTTGAGAACTGTTGGTTACTAAGAGAGCCCAGCTTTGCAGAGAGCTTATGGTAAGTTAAAACTCGATTATCTATAGCTTGTGTAGGGGGTAAACTTATCATTAGATGTACAAACTTATAAGTTATATTGTGGACAAATTTAAAAGTATAAAATTTATATTTTTTATTGACGGTCTTTATTATTCAACCCTCCTCCTCCACCTTGATAAGTTATATTGAAGATCTAAAGGGCTACCACCAGATACAATTAAACCATAAAGTAAAACATTATTCCAGTGCTTTAAGAAACAGCCTAGCTAGGGGCACCCTCAACCTAACAAAGAATCAAAATAGGAATAAAGTAAGGAAAAAATAAATTTGGTATGATTCTGTTATGTCTTTAACCAAGGCTCCCAAACGTCACCGCTTCCCAGTCTCAATTATTACTCCGGTGACAAATTGTTATAACTAGTTTAAAAGGAATTAGATCCCCCTCCTTTAGAAGTAATATTATGGACAACAGAAATCTTACCCTCCAAGAGCTGAGCATATTGCGGCGAAAGATTGTTGAAGCCGTCGTTGTCAATAAAAACTCCCCAAAAGGTGTGGCTCAAATGTATGGTTTTACTGAAGCCACAGTAAGCCATTATGTCAGGGCTTATAAAAAAGAGGGAAATGCAGGCTTAATTTATAAGAAGAGAGGCCGCCGCTTACAAAGCTGTACGAAGCTTTGCCTTGAAAATGAAGAAAAAGTTCGGGAGGTCATTGAGCATCATACGCCGGAGCAAGTTGGACTCGAATGCGTTCTTTGGACCCATAAGGCTGTTCGCCAGTACATTTGTGATACATATGGAATTACGTATTCAGTCAGAGGCATGGGAGATGTTTTAAAACGCCGTGGGTTTACGCCCCAAAAACCAATGAAAGTAGCAATACAACAAAATCCTCATTTGGTTCAGCATTGGCTTAAGGTCGCTTATCCAGCCATTCAAAAGAAAGTGGATCAAGAAGAAGCAGCCATATATTGGGCAGATGAAATGGGATTGAGGAGCACAGATCAACGAAGAAGGACTTATGCTCGACGAGGTAAAACGCCTGTTATAAAAAAACAGGCTCTCGTTTTCGCTGTAATATGATTTCGGCCATTACCAATCAAGGAAGCATGAAATGGATGGTCTTTGAAGAGTCATTTACTGTTGTCATCTTTCTTAATTTTCTGCGTCGTCTTATTTACAAATCTGATAAGAAGATATTTCTCATTGTCGACAATCATAAGGTCCACCACGCCAAGGAAGTACAAGCCTGGCTAGAAAAGAACAAAGAAAAGATAACGATATTCTTTTTACCGCCTTATTGTCCTGAGATGAATCCTCAAGAGCTGGTTAATCAGGAAGTCAAAAGCCATGCAGGTAACTTCAAAATGATGACCTCCTTAAAAGATTTAACAATCAATCTGAGATATTACTTAACGCGTATTCAATTTAACCCCTGGAAAATTATGAATTACTTCAAAAAAGCATCAGTTGCCTATGCTGCTTAATTATGATATTTAATCATCGGAGTAATATATACCAACGGTAAAAAGGCATCTCTGATAATATAAGAAGAAATATATTGATTAATAAATTTGAAAATTATTATAAATTTTCCGCTTTTATTTTAAATTATAAGGAAGGTGCTAGGGCTCTATTTAACTCCCACACTTGCTAAATAGTCGTTGTCGCGAAATGATTTTTGCGCTGTAGAGCTGATAATTTTGTAGTTTACGCTGTTAATACTTGATTAATTTTTTATGATATTATTTAACCCTTGAGTTTAAACACAGCAACTGTGTTTTTTAAGTGTGTACCTCTGTATGATAAAAATGCTGTTTTAGGGTAGCATTAAGAATGATCAGAAGCTTACGCATACGAGCTATTCTCAAAAGTTGGTGACGGCAGGATCAAGCGGCAATTTCTTCAGCAGCGGTAACTTCACAACCATCTCGGAATTTGACACCTGAAATGAGTTTTGGCAACTGATTTTTACCATCCAAGCGTCGCCATGTTTTTTCCGCATCCTTAATTAGCTTAAAAACCATGATAAAGGCTGTCTCTCGTGACAGGCATCCTTTAGATCGTTTGGTGCGGTGCTTGACCGTTGCAAATGTACTTTCTATAGGATTTGTCGTGCGAATATGTTTCCAATGCTCGGCTGGAAAATCATAAAAACTCAGTAATTCTAGGTGATCTTTTTCCAAACAATGTGTTGCTTTGGGATATTTGGCTTGATACTTTTCTATAAACACATTAAAAGCTTTGTTGGCTTCCTCTTTGCTTTCAGCCATCCAAATATTATGAAGATCAGCTTTAGCTTTACTTTGCAGAGCTTTTGGCATTTTATTCAGAATGTTAGCCGGTTTATGAACCCAACAGCGTTGGTGCCTGGTTGTCGGCCAAATCTTCCCTAAGGCTCCCCAAAACCCCATAGCACCATCTCCAATGGCTAGTTTAGGAGGAATACAAAGACCTCGGGCCGTCAAATCTAAAAGAAGCTCAGACCAACTTTGGATGCTTTCCCGATAACCATCCGTAAAGCCAACAAGTTCTTTCTTTCCTTCAGGGGTTGCTCCAATCAGGACTAACATACATTGTTTTTCATGATCCATAGGGGCTTGGAAATAAACACCGTCAGCCCAAAGGTAAACATAATCTTTACTCTCTAAACGCCGTTTATCCCATAGGTCAAGGTCCTCCTTCCATTGGTGCCGTAAACGCAAAACTGTATCTGCTGAAAAACCAACGGCATCTTTGCCAAGCAAAACAGTCATCACTTGGGAAAAGTCTCCTGAGGATATGCCTTTGAGGTAAAGGTAAGGGATAGCGGCTTCAACACTTTTGCTGCGACGAACATAAGGGGGGAGCAACTGAGAAATAAAGCGAATCGGGGCATCAACCTTATGGGTTTGACGATCGCGGGAGCGCGGCATTTCAACAGGTATAGCACCGATTCCAGTCACTATTTTCCTCACCGGCAGATGACCATGACGGACAATACGTTGACGACCATCCTCAAGTTTTTGATGGTTATGGCAATCGAGAAATGCAGCAAATTCAGCTTCAACGGCTTGTAGAATTAAGCCCTGAGCTCCTTGACGCAAGATTTCTGTAAGCTGATCTTTAAATTCTCCTGGTAATGCAAAATCAATGACATTATTCTTAGTCATGGTGTATCATTCCTTTCTTGTTAAAGGTTATGGCAGTTTGTTCACCGCCACATGATACACCAACTCTTATTTCTTCTCATCACCAACTTTGGCGATTAACTCAAATCATGAAGCCTCTCACCTATATTAAAGCTTGCTAGATAGGGAAAACCTTCTGATTCAATATTTCACAAATTTATAAACACCTCTTAAGAACAGATATAGAGAGGGTTTGTTGCCCTTCTAAATTAAAGCGATAATATTTTTATACAATGATAGGGAATAGAAAGCCTATTAGCTCGGGGCTAAACACCTAAAATCTGATTCTATAAACTTATCCCTTCTTAGAAGGGTATTACCTAAGTTTCGTCTGATAGGCTGCTAAGAAAAATTATGTACGGTTAAAAGAGGCAATTATTCTTCAACGCTTTAGCAGTTAAGATTATTTATCCTTAAGAATTAAGAGAACATAATTTTTTATAGGACTTACTCATGGTGGAAGGAGGCGCTAATGTTTTTAACGACTGGCATACTGCATAGTTTCTAATATTTTTTTGGATAGAATTTAACTGTTCAGCAGTAAAATTTTTAAAATCAATAAGGGGCATATCTTTAACCGGTTCCGTTGCAAATTTTTGAGGAGTTGGTAATTTAAGGAAAACCAAGCTTAGATATGAGACGTATGATGAAGGGTTCCGTTGCAAATTTGGGATCAGGGCGAGCTAAGGCTGCAAGGTGGGATAACGTGGACGCAATTTAGGCGTAAACATTGAAAAGTCGATTGAAAAACTGAACCTGATCTTGGAAGCTTTTTGTCAAATAAATTGTTTGCTCTTTAAGCATCATGGCCATGGCTTCAATCCCCTTGAGGGTTCGATTAGCAGTCTTAAACGATTGGAACCCTAACATAGGCCGGATACGGCGTTTGATGCGTCGATGATCCTGTTCGAGAATGTTGTTGAGATATTTGATTTGCCTATGTTTTATGCGCTGATCTAAGATGCCTTCCTTCTTTAATTCTCCTATAGCTGCAGGATAAGAAGAATGCTTATCAGTAGTAATAGATGAAGGCATATGTTTACATTGCTTCAGCATTTTCTTAAAGAATCGCTTAGCAGCTGCCAGATCCCGAGTATGAGCCAGCATAAAATCAACGGTACGCCCATATTTATCGACTGCTCTATAGAGGTACTTCCATTGGCCTTTAACTTTAATATAAGTTTCATCCACCCTTAAAGACCAAGCTGAAGGGCGAGCATACCAGCGTATTCTTTTCTCAAATTCGGGAGCGTAATGCTGAATCCATCGGTAAATTGTGGTATGGTCAACCTTTATACCTCTTTCACTGATCATTTCTGCTAATTGACGGTAACTAAGGGGATAACGTAAATACCAACGTAGGCATTGCAAGATAACTTCAGGCAGAAAATGGCGATATCTAAACTCTTTAGGCTTCATCATACGTCTCATATCTAAGCTTGGTTTTCCTTAAATTACCAACTCCTCAAAAATTTGCAACGGAACCCAAAAACCTATAATATCTAAAATTTCAATTAATTTCACTTTGCATTCTTAAGATAAAAACAATGAAAATATCTAAATATAAAAAATTGTCTAGTGTAAGAGGTTAGGAATAGCGATTACTCTAAAACTAGTTTAATACAAAGGGCGGCCACACAATGTTGGTAAAGAATAAAAATATGAGGCATATTTTATCAAGGGTTTTATATGTTTTAGTTATGGGCCTCTCATGCGTAAGGGGTTCGGATGAAGATTCATCCAATTCCCTTTCCTTACCAACCCAAATTACTGCTTGGTTCTGGTCGCTTGGGAATATGGTATCTGATTTTCTTTATACTGATCACCAGGAAGAGGGAATTGACCTCAATATACCTCTTTCACTAACAGTAGAAAAAATTAGTCAGATTAGAAATTGGTCTGAATATTCTTTTGAAGCAGGGTGTTATATTGAATCTCTTGATATCAAATATGTAGAGTTAAAAAATACTGCTGAGGCTACCCTTTATATAGAAAAATTTTTTAAACAAAACCCTTATATAAAGCACTTAAAAATAAAAGAGCTTAAGTCTCAATGGACTACCGTACTTTTGCACAATCTTTCTTCTTTAAAAAACTTAGAATCTTTAGAAATAAGCACTCATAGTATAGATCCTAAATTAATCGCAGTCTTTTCTTATAATAAAAAATTAACTTCATTATATTTAAATAATTGTAGAGGAAAAAGGAAAGCCTTACATGCGTTGACTCTTAACACCATTCTTAAATATCTAGATCTAAAAGGTAGCCCGATTAATATTGAGGAAGCAAAAATACTAGCTTCACATAAAACTCTCACCTTTTTAAACTTAGAAGGTAGTAAAATAGGGAGCGAAGGTGCAGAATACTTTGCTCAAAGTACAGTTCTCACTTCTCTGAATTTAGCAGATAATTATATAAAAGATCAGGGAGCCAAAGTATTATCCTTCAATAAAATCCTTAAAACTTTAAACTTAGAGCGTAACATGGTTGGGGATTCGGGAGCAGGAGATTTAGCTTCGAATACAACGCTTACAAGCTTAAATTTAGGAGGAAATTTTTTAAGTGATAGTGGGTTAAATGTTTTCTCTTTAAATACCACTCTTACTTCATTGGACTTAGATTCTAACAATATAAGGTTTATAGATGTCGATAGGTTTCCTTTTAATACGACTCTTACCTTTTTAAACCTGTCTCGCAATAAAATAGGAGCTGAAGGGGCAAAATTGTTAGCTTCTAGTAATGCATTAAAGAGTCTGTATTTGTGGGGAAATAAGATAGAGGATGAAGGAGCTCGTTCTTTTTCCGAAAATATTACTCTTACTTTTTTAGACCTAAACGCTAACGATATAAATTTTAAAGGAGCTCAATGGTTATCTTTGAATACCACCCTTACTTCTTTAATCTTAAAAAATAATAAAGTAGGTGATCTGGGTGCTCGTACTTTAGCTCTCAATACAACACTTAGGCATTTAGATTTAAGTGATAGTAAAGTAACACAAGAAGGAGCTACTTGCTTTTCTGAGAATACAACACTTACCTTTTTAGATTTAAGCCGTAACCCCATAGGAAATTTAGGAGCACAAGGACTAGCCTTAAACACTACCCTCATTTCCTTAAATTTATGGAAATGTGATATAAGCAATAAAGGAGCGATAGCCTTGGCTCAAAATACAACACTTAAGTCATTAAATCTAAATAATAACAATGTAGATGATCAAGGTGCGGTACATTTGGCAAAAAATACAACGTTAACTTCCTTAGATTTGTGGGAGAATAACTTAAGCGCTAGGATTGCAAAACCTTTCTCTTTAAATATAGCACTTCAATCTTTGACCTTATGTAACAATTATTTAGAAAATGAGGGCGCAAAAATACTAGCTCAAAATTCCACCCTTACAACCTTAAATTTATACGGTAATAATATAAGTGATGAAGGAGCAGAAGCTTTTATCCAAAATAATACTCTTACTTCTCTAGATTTAAGGGGAAGAAAATTAGGAGAGACAGTTATTGAGGCTCTCCAAAAGAAGATAAATTTAAAAGAAATGAAATATGGATTTTAACTGGCCCTGATGTTACCGTCCTAAATGTCAATAGATTGGGTGTCTTACGACTGTAAATTCTTAAGCATAGAATTGAAAATTCTCATCAATCAACGTGGCAGCAAGAGTGAAAGATGTGCCGCTTCAAATAAAGCCAAACCTCAAATTGCAGTTAGTCGAGTAATCAGGCGGAGATTACTCTCAAACTGTACTCAAACCTTATCTGCTCTATTGTATATTATTTAACATAATCTTTACTATAATATTAAAATATTTTTATAATGTTGCGCTTTACCTTACTTTTCTAGAAATCCACGAAGACTTATAAAATTTCTTTTCTAGGTATAATATTTATAGTAATTTGGAATTGTATATTCCAATTTTCAAGGTAACAAATGGATAGATCGTTTTTTAATAACCAAATTGATTTTCAATTCAAAATCCATTCAGTATGTGGGCTATTGGGGCCACGACAAGTGGGTAAAACAACTTTGGCCAAGAAATATTCTCAGCACTATTCTAAAGTTCATTTTTTCGATTTGGAAAACCCTATAGATTTAGCACGTCTAGAAAACCCTATGCTAACCCTCACTAGTTTGCAAAGTGATCTAATTATTATAGATGAAATTCAAAGACGGCCAGAACTATTCCCAATATTAAGAGTCCTCGTTGATGAAAAACCAAGAAAATTTTTGATTCTAGGGAGCGCTTCACGTGACTTACTACAGCAATCCTCTGAAACTTTAGCAGGTCGCATTGGATATATAGAACTTCCCCCTTTCTCCATCTCAGAAACTAAAGAAGAGAAAAAATTATGGTTACGAGGTGGATTTCCTCGTTCTTACTTAGCCTCCTCTGATGAACAAAGCTATGCATGGCGCCAATCATACATTACAACCTTTCTAGAAAGAGATATTCCAAACCTCGGATTTAATATTCCTCCCATATTAATGAGAAAGTTATGGATGATGTTAGCCCATTATCATGGTCAAATTCTTAATGCTTCAGAAATTGGAAAATCTCTAAGTATATCTCACCATACGGTTAAAAAATACCTCGATATATTATCAGGAACATTTATGATCCGACTCCTTACGCCTTGGTTCGAAAATATAAGCAAGCGCCAAGTTAAATCGCCTAAAATATATCTACGTGATAGTGGCTTATTACATGCCCTTTTTGGTATTCACACTGAAGATCAACTTCAAGTTTATCCAAAACTTGGCGCTTCATGGGAGGGTTTTGCTTTAGAAGAAATTATCAAGGAATATCATGCTTCCTCTGAAGAGTGTTATTTTTGGGCAACTCAAGCAGGAGCAGAGCTTGATTTGATGATAATAAAAGACGGAAAAAGGATAGGATTCGAATTTAAGCACACTGACTTTCCTAAAGTTACTCCTTCAATGCGTATTGCTTTGGAGACCTTAAAGCTGGATCATCTATATGTTATTTTTCCCTATGCGCATAGTAGTTTTCCTTTAGCAGATAAAATAACTGCAAGAGGGCTTAATTATGTTGAAGAACATTAATAGCCTTTTTAAGTTGTTTCAAAAATTGATAAGCTTGGAACTGCTCCTGAAGTTTGGTTTTGATGGAAAATGATGACGTGTATAAAGCAGGAATGCTACTTTTTGAAGAAGCCATAGCTTAATCATATAATATAAAGGCGGCTGGCAGGTATTTTATGTAAACGGTTTAGAAAAACCCTCTTGCTAGGGTTCCGTTGCAAATTTTTGAGGAGTTGGTAATTTAAGGAAAACCAAGCTTAGATATGAGACGTATGATGAAGCCTAAAGAGTTTAGATATCGCCATTTTCTGCCTGAAGTTATCTTGCAATGCCTACGTTGGTATTTACGTTATCCCCTTAGTTACCGTCAATTAGCAGAAATGATCAGTGAAAGAGGTATAAAGGTTGACCATACCACAATTTACCGATGGATTCAGCATTACGCTCCCGAATTTGAGAAAAGAATACGCTGGTATGCTCGCCCTTCAGCTTGGTCTTTAAGGGTGGATGAAACTTATATTAAAGTTAAAGGCCAATGGAAGTACCTCTATAGAGCAGTCGATAAATATGGGCGTACCGTTGATTTTATGCTGGCTCATACTCGGGATCTGGCAGCTGCTAAGCGATTCTTTAAGAAAATGCTGAAGCAATGTAAACATATGCCTTCATCTATTACTACTGATAAGGGTTCCGTTGCAAATTTTTGAGGAGTTGGTAATTTAAGGAAAACCAAGCTTAGATATGAGACGTATGATGAAGCCTAAAGAGTTTAGATATCGCCATTTTCTGCCTGAAGTTATCTTGCAATGCCTACGTTGGTATTTACGTTATCCCCTTAGTTACCGTCAATTAGCAGAAATGATCAGTGAAAGAGGTATAAAGGTTGACCATACCACAATTTACCGATGGATTCAGCATTACGCTCCCGAATTTGAGAAAAGAATACGCTGGTATGCTCGCCCTTCAGCTTGGTCTTTAAGGGTGGATGAAACTTATATTAAAGTTAAAGGCCAATGGAAGTACCTCTATAGAGCAGTCGATAAATATGGGCGTACCGTTGATTTTATGCTGGCTCATACTCGGGATCTGGCAGCTGCTAAGCGATTCTTTAAGAAAATGCTGAAGCAATGTAAACATATGCCTTCATCTATTACTACTGATAAGCATTCTTCTTATCCTGCAGCTATAGGAGAATTAAAGAAGGAAGGCATCTTAGATCAGCGCATAAAACATAGGCAAATCAAATATCTCAACAACATTCTCGAACAGGATCATCGACGCATCAAACGCCGTATCCGGCCTATGTTAGGGTTCCAATCGTTTAAGACTGCTAATCGAACCCTCAAGGGGATTGAAGCCATGGCCATGATGCTTAAAGAGCAAACAATTTATTTGACAAAAAGCTTCCAAGATCAGGTTCAGTTTTTCAATCGACTTTTCAATGTTTACGCCTAAATTGCGTCCACGTTATCCCACCTTGCAGCCTTAGCTCGCCCTGATCCCAAATTTGCAACGGAACCGCTTAATCTTCTTGATTCGTCTAAAAGTTGCGAAGGACATTCAGAGTCATGACAAAACAGGTAAAACCGACACTAGCAAAACCTGATATATCCGGAGGTCGTAGTTTGACCGAGAAGCCGAAGAGGAGCCAGTGTGCGGAACTTCATGAGGGCACGAGTCAATTGATAAAATACTCAATGAGATGCCGTATATACGAGAGCAATTTACCGATTTGTTTGATGAGAATAATTTCCTTCACAAAAAGGACGGAACCATATACGGATATATGACTGCAATATTCTTTTTACGTCTGACAATTTTTATCTTGCAATACGGAGCGGTCCATATATGACGGCACCCTTGTAGGCGTTGCCCCAATGGCCAGAGAAAGTGGTCAATTTAAAGGGCGCCGCCTAATTACAGGGGATCGAACATCTGTAAGATGTGTTCTTTATATGGCAACTATGATAGATTTGCAATATAATCCTCCCATCAAAGTCTTTTACCATAATTTAAAAACGAAAGGGAAACCAACAAAGGTTGCCATTACGGCGTCGATAAAAAAATGATTACAATCCTAAATCAAATGGTTATGCATAAGAACTCTTGGAAAGTGAAACCTATCTCAGAAAATCCTTGATTTTAAACTTGCAGATCAAGACGGTTGCTATATCTTAGGAGCTATACTCTACTGTCAGGTTTTATAGGGGCTACTCCACAGCCATAGAACCCTAAATATATTGACATCTAAGAGACTGTGTGAGAAGTTATGAAAGGAGACTTTTTCTTCTAAGCATGAGACGAATCATCGCTAAATAAATAAAGCCTTCTGCTGTTTGAGTGTGAAGTTCATAATCTTTGCTTAGTCTTCTATTTTTATTAAGCCATGCAAAAGTTCGCTCAACAATCCACCGTTTTGGTAAAAGGTTGAACCCATGTTTATTAGAACGCTTAACAATCGTTAAGGTCCAGCCTGTTCGCTGCTTAAGAGTCTCAATAAAATTGTGCCCTTCATAACCACCGTCACCATACATGTGAGATAAGCAAGGTAGAAAAGATCGTTTTCCTTCCAATAGATAAAAAGCCCCTTTGCGGTCAGAAATATCAGCTGGCAATACTATTAAGGAAAGAATAAACCCTAAAGTGTCTACAAGAATATGGCGCTTGCGTCCCTTTACCTTTTTACCACCATCATATCCGTATAGCCCCTTTTTTCTGTGGTTTTTACGCTTTGAGAATCCATAATCCCAATTGTTGAATGCTCATGTTTTTGGGAGTTTTTACGAGCAGTTGACCGTAATTCTTCATGGATTTTGAACCACACCCCTTCTAATCTCCATCGACGAAAATAATAGTGAACAGTGCCCCAAGGGGGAAAGTTTTTGGGCAGCATCCGCCATTGGCAACCTGTCTTTAACAAGTAGAAAATTGCATTGAGGGTATGACGGACATTAACTCGTCTTGGGCGGCCGCCTGGTCTACTGGGAGGAATCATCGGAGAGATTATAGACCACTCTTGATCACTTAAATCACTTTCATAAATTTTCTTCACTGCAGAGCTCCTTTTATTTGCTCTGCTAAGCTAGCAATCCTATTGGCGCTTATATACATTAATCCTTTCTACTACTTCTCACACAGTCTCTAAGACGGTAGCATCAGAACCGTTAAAATATGTTAGAATTAGGATCCATTAATTTTTTTAAACTGCGGGGTCTCATGTCAACCCAAATTTCTTTAATATATTTTAAACATTCTTCTCTTGTTCCCTCTTTTCCTGTGGCGGTCCATCCTAATGGAATAGCCTTAGAATTAGGCCAAATTGAATATTGATCCTCTATACTGACTACAACTTTCCATGATTCACAATGTTCAAACATAACAGCTCCTTACTTTATTCTTAAGAATTATGCTCATAAAGTGTTTGCATGTAAACAATGAATTTTACAATATAAGCAAAACATGCTTGAAATCTTACATACCTATCCACTCCCTTTTGGAAAGGGCTATTTTGGATTCCAAGTACTCTTCACTCCAAGAGTAATATAATGGACGCAATAAAGCCCCATGAACATACAAAGCACTCGCATATCCAGGGAGGAGGTCAAAACAATAGAGGTTTGACACCTTGTCTTCTGTTCTCATTTGTTTAATGCTTGCTTTAAAATTAAGCGCAAATTCTTCTTGGTCCTCAAACCACCCCTTTCCTAATGCTTTTAAGAAAGCTTCTTTAGATACCCAACGTGTAAAAAAAATTTTACTTTATCTTCAATGTCGAGCCCCTTCCAATAGTTGAATTCTGAGTTAGAAAATATGGAACTCCCCATATATTCTAGATCCAGGCTTTTATCTATGAATTCTAAATCAATACCAACTTCACAAGTGCGTGCGATAGCATATAAAGCATAGCTTCTTGAATGTGATACATTAAAATATAAATATTTTTTAGGTAATAAGTATGGTTTCCCCCAGGCGCCATATGCAATTTCTATTCTTTCTGGTGTTTCTTCTATGTATTTAGCTAACAGACACCTCAAAATACCTCGTGCCATGATGAATTGGTTCTGATCTTTGGAAAATCTAAAGCTCTTAGCTCGTTCACGCTCATCCTCTGAAAGAATCGAAAGAAAATAAGCGATATCCCTCTCTCCTCCTAGCAAAGAAGCTGACCATATATGAACCTCATCTGATTTAAGTTGTGAGTACTCTGCTGAGTTAACATGAGAGCTAATGCTCATCCTATGAGATCCTTTTGTAACAAGTAACTCCTGTTTTGTTCGGCTTAATTTTCCTAACTGGTTAGCGTATGATGGGGTTGAATCAATTGTTTCCATGTCAGATATATTATTCATGAAGTCCTCAGTTAACTTTAAGCTACTATAGGGGCTTTATAAGCTTGGTCATGTGTCCTGCATAGAGCAGCATAAATACCGTTTTTTTTAAAAGAGACATGTGTGTGCCCCTTTCTTCTACAACTCCATCATGCAGAACTAAGATTTCATCCACATTGATGACTGTTGATAGGCGATGTGCGATAATGATGGATGTTGAGTTTTTAAGGATAGGGGCTATGTTTTTCATGATGGTGGCTTCCGTAGAAAGATCCAAAGAGGAAGTTGCCTCGTACAAAAATATATAAAGAAGGACGTTTTAGAAGTACCCTTGCAATCGCTATTCTTTGCTTTTCACCTCCAGAGAGCTTTAAACCTCTTTCTCCTACAACAGTATCATAATGATGAGGCAACTTTTTCAAGACAGACTCAAGTTGAGCGAGCTCAATAACTTCCTCCACCTCTTCCTTAGAAGCATTGGGGCGTGCATAAAGAATGTTTTCATAAATACTTGTATTAAAAAGCGTTATATCCTGGGGAACAATTCCGAGTAATTTATATAAGCTTTCTGTTGATAGAGTTTGAATATCCTTATTATTAATAAGAATATTTCCTGAATTTATATCATAAAAATTGAAAAGAAGATTTGAAATTGTTGATTTTCCTGATCCTGTTTCTCCCACAATTCCAATTGTTTTTCCTGCAGGTAGGTGAAAATTAAGGTCTTTAAGAACTAACCGCGAAGGATCATAGCCAAAAGAAACGTTTTCAAATTTAATGCTCTCAAGTTTTTCTATCGATTGATAGTCTTTTTCCGTATGTCGAGAATTTTTAGGTTTAGCATTGTAAATTTCCATTATACCGGTAAGTTCATTAAGTCCTCTTCTGATGCTTCTTGCTATAGCTCCCATATGACTCAAAGGAGCGGCGAATTGCAGAACATACCCATTGATGAGCACAAAATCACTTACATTGTAAATGTTTAGTAAGGTCTGTTTTCCTGCCGTATATGTAAATATAATCAATCCTAATCCTATAATTAGGTTTTGTCCAATCCGAACAAACTCCATACTTGAAATATATTGAACTAGAAGCTTCTCCCTCTTTTTAAGATAGAGATTACATTTAAATATTTCATGATCTTTATTATTAAAGTATTTAACACTCGCAAAGTTCAAAAGACTATCGACAATATTAGCATTTGTTTTAGATCGCTGCTCATTGCTTAAGATTTGCAAATAAGAAACCCATTCCGTAGCATACAACGTAAATATAACAAAAACAGTAGCTATAAAGAGTAATATGAAACCATAGATGATCCCATAGAAATAATATAAAATCATGCCCGCTAAAAATAGCTCTATGATTGTAGGAATAACAAATAAAAACAAACCCCAAAAAACCTCTGGAAATCCCTGTTGAGCGCGCTCTAAAGCATTGGTAAGAACACCTGTTTTTCTATCTAAATGAAACTTCATAGGTAAAGAGTGTAAATGGTCAAATAGCTTAGAACAAAAGAGACGGATACTGCCTTCTAGAGGTCTGATCATGATAATTTGTCTCACATTTTGGATAGTTTGGGACAGTATCCAGATAACCCCATAGGCCACTAGTAATAGAGTGAGCTGATGAGTCATGCTTTTATCAGGAGAGGTTAGTTTTGATACAATCTCTTTTAAAACAATAGGAATACTGAGATCGAGAACAATTGAGACAAAAATCAAGCCACAGGAAATAAGAAATAAACTCCGTATTTTTTCTCCTTTAGTCCATAAAAAAGGGAATGTTTCCTTTATAATACGTAAGTTTTTGAATTTTTCTTGCATGTGTTCTACTAATTTTGAGTTTAAGCTTCTTAAACTTAAGACAACTGCATATAACCTTCCGAGAAAAAAACTTTACAAGAAATTAAAAGGGTTGAAAAGAAATAAGATGAGGGAAAATCAAAAATTATTACATCTCATCACCCTTTTTTTTATCATGCATTCCTGTAGATATATTGCTGATTTAAGATCTAGACCCTTTGATGACGAGTGAATGCAGTTTGTATTTAGAATATAAGAAGAATCCTAATGCTGCCCTAAGACTCTTTTGCTTTCATCATTCTGCGGGAGGTGCTTCTGCCTATTATCCTTGGATAGAGAGTCTGTTTCCTAATATTGAAATGGTTGCTATTCAATTCTCAGGGAGAGAGACTAGGTTTATCGAACCACTAAATAACGATTTAAAAAATATTGTTGCTGAATTAAGTAAAAGATTTGAACTGTATAAGGATAACCCTTTTTTTGTGTTTGGACATAGCTTGGGTGCTTTGGTCTCATTTGAATTTATTAAGTCCGTTACTCATCTATAATCTATTCACCCTCGTCATATGATAGTTTCAGCTAAGAGAGTCCCTCATCTGCCTTTCGGGATGAAGAACCTAAGCTATTTAGATAATAAAAATTTAAAACAATAATTGAAAATCTATAACGGTATAGACGAATATGTACTCAATAATGAGGAGCTTCTAGATTTGGTTTTACCGATCGTAAAAAGTGATTTTAGCATCTCTGAAAATTATAGGCATTTAAATTCGAAGCCAATTCCCTGTGACATTTTAGCTCTTTCAGGTGATCAAGATCCAACAGTGAGTCAAGAAGAAATGTTGGCGTGGGAGAAACATCCAACGGGAAAATTTGAGCATGTAGTATTTTCTGGAAAGCACTTTTTTATAAAAGGTTATCAAGAAGAAATTTTAAAAATTATTAATCAGATTGGAGATAATCACACTCAAATGTGAATTATAAAGGTTAAGAATTTGGCTGTTTTTGTTATGAAAATTGAGACTTAGGTTGACAATTTTAGTATAAAAGATTTGTCAACCTAGGAGGTTTTCATGACTCACACAAGAAAAGAACAACAAGATATTGATCGTAAGCTCAAAGTTTTGAAATATGCGGATACAATAAAAAATATCTCAAAAGCATGTCGCTACTTTGGTGTATCAAGAGAGGCCTTTTATCAATGGAAAAGAGCTTATCTTCAAGGAGGTGAAAAAGGCCTTATTAATAGTAAACCTTGTCCTGAAAATCTTACTTTGCGCATCCCTGCTGATATTGAAGAAAAAATTATTTATTTAAGGACAAATTATCATCTAGGGCAACAACGTATTTCCTGGTATTTAATGCGCTATCATAATATTAAGGTTTCCTCTAGTGGCGTTTACAGCGTTTTAAAGAGAAATTCTCTTAATCGATTGCCGGCTAATCAAAGAAAAAGATCCCTTAAAGCTTTCAAACGTTATGAAAAGCAAGTCCCTGGCCACAGAATTCAGGTTGACGTAAAGTTTCTAGACTTACAGACTCCTCAAGGAACTAAAATAAGGCGATATCAATATACAGCTATAGATGATGCGATACGTGCCCGGGTCTTAAAGATTTATGAACGTCATACTCAAAAAAATGCCATTGATTTAGTTGATTACTTTACTAAGCGATTTCCTTTTCGTATTCATACCATTCAAACAGATAATGGTCATGAGTTTCAATCTCAATTTCATTGGCATTGTGAGGATTTAGGAATAAGGCATGTCTATATCAAACCCCGATCTCCCCACCTTAATGGCAAGGTGGAGCGATCTCATGGAACTGATCAGCAAGAATTTTATCAGCTTATCAATTTTACAGACGATATTGATATTCGTAAAAAGCTGCAAGAATGGGAGAAATTTTACAATTGTCATCTGGATTAGTTCTGACGTGATCTGACACTGCACTTGAAAAAAGTAAGGTTACCCGTTTTGATAGTTATGTTGAGTAAATATCAAAACATAAGGGGTAACCCTATGTATCAATGTAATGAAAAAATAATCAGAAACAAAGTAGGTTTGTTAAATTTAGCTGAAGAACTTGGCAACGTTTCGAAAGCTTGCAAAGTAATGGGCTTATCCCGAGACACTTTTTATTGGTACAAAGCGGCTGCGGAAGAAGGTGGAGTTCAGGCTCTCTTCGATAAAAGTAGGCGCCAACCTAACTTAAAAAACAGAGTGGATGAAGTGACTGAAAAGGCTGTTTTTGATTTTGCTATTGAGTTTCCAGCCTATGGTCAATTGCGGGCAAGTAATGAGCTGCGCAAGCAAGGAATTTTTGTTTCCCCCAGTGGTGTTAGGTGTATTTGGGTACGCAATAATTTGGGCTCAATGAAGCAACGACTCAAAGAATTGGAGAAGAAATCCGCTGAAGAAAATTTTGTCTTAACAGAAGCTCAAGTAGCAGCTTTAGAAAAGAAGAAAGAGGATGATTTTGCTTGCGGTGAAATAGAAACAGCTCACCCTGGCTATTTAGGATCGCAAGATACTTTCTACGTGGGCACGTTAAAAGGTGTTGGGCGAGTCTATCAACAAACTTTTGTTGACACTTACTCCAAAGTGGCGCATTGCAAGCTTTATACTACAAAAACACCCATTACAGCCGCAGATCTGTTGAATGACAGAGTCCTTCCTTTTATGGAAGAGCATGGTGTTGGGTTATTGCGAGTCCTAACAGACCGTGGCACCGAATACTGTGGCAAAGTTGACCAACATGATTATGAGCTCTATCTAGCTATTAATGATATTGAGCATACCAAGACAAAGGCTCAGTCGCCTCAAACCAATGGAATTTGTGAAAGGTTCCATCGAACCATTCTCAATGAATTTTACCAGATTACATTTCGTAAAAAGATTTATGCCTCGATTGATGAGCTGCAAAAAGATCTAGACAGCTGGCTAGAATATTATAATAATCAACGAACTCACCAAGGAAAAATGTGCTGTGGACGAACACCCATGGAAACATTACTTGATGGGAAATCTATCTGGCAGGAGAAAGTTGCTAATCTCAACTTAATCTGACAGTAAATAGGCATAGCTCAAAATGGGTAACTGTCAGATTAAGTCTTAGCTTTTACATGTCATCGCCCTCATTCTGCCCTTAAAGGAAAGACGCCTTTTGAAGTTCTCAAAGAAAAACTTATCTGATATGATCAAATTCTCTTGTCAACCCTAGTTAAGAGACACACAATTCTAGTTGATTCACGCCATTGCAACAGCAACTTTTCTTTCACCCACAAAGGATTCTCGTCCATGAGCCATAAGAATATTATCTAGGATCATGATATCTCCTTTATGCCATTTAAATTTTACTTTTTCGGAGGCATAAACTTCACGGATATGGTGTAGGACCTCATTTTCGAAAGGCATCCCGTTGCCGTACGATGCATTGCGAGGTATATTTGTTTCCCCCAGTTCTTTAATGAGAGAAACTCGAGAAGTCTCATCCAAAGAAGAAATGTGAAAAAGATGCGCTTGATTAAACCATACAGGTTCTCCACTTATGGGATGGACAAGAGTGGCTCTGCACGTTTGTCTTGTTGTTAATTCAGGAGTATCTGCTTTCCACTCGTATTCAATTTCGTTTTCTTGGCAATATTTTTCAACCTTTTCCTTTTCTTTTGTTTGAAAAACTTCTTGCCAGTTTAAATCAATTCCTTTGGTGTAGTTTCGTATATACATGACGCCGTATTCTTCAAATTTATTTTTAATGTGTGGATCTATTTTTTTATAAACGTTTCGACTATCCGCAATAGGCGTTTCTCCTCCTTCATCTGCAACGATTATACTGAAAAAAAATATTTTTTTGGCCATGATCTAGAATAAGCATTTTCATTATGCAAAGGTATAATCCTATCAGCAGGATATTCCGTCGCAGTATATATCTTTCCTCCTAATCTTGTTCTTGGGGTTGAGCGGTACATATAATCAAGAAGTTCAGGTGAAATAATTTGTACAATACGGTTAAATTCTGACATAGAATAAATGTTAAAATTTCTAAGAAGAACACCACCATGCTTTAATAAATAAGTTTCAAGGAGGGAATTATTTTCCTTTACCCACTCAAAAGGATTAAAAGTTGTTTTCCCTTGCGCTTCTAAAACAAGTGGTCCTTTTTCCTCTGGATTTAAAAAATGTGATTTTATATGAGAATCTGGCAACATTTCGCTATGCCTTTTAAAGGATTGTTCGATTTTGATACTTTATCGTTATATAGATTCGATTGCAATGAGTTATGCCCATAGGCGGCCGCTCCTGATTTCTTCAAGTCTTTGAGCAATTCCGTCTTTGTAATTATCTTCCCAAATCACTTTAGCTATTCTATTGTTGACTCTTAATCTTGGACTTTTTTGGTACCATGCAGGGGGTGCAGTTCCGAGCTTTAAAGCGATTTGTAACGCCTGATCTGTTAATTATTGACGACTGTCATCCGCCATGGTAAATGACCCCCTATGGCACCAACCTAATTGACCCCTTTGGGCAATAATTTATGGTGTTATTGTCATGTTATTTTCCTCCTTCCTTAGAGATGATATTTTGGCTGCACCTTGTCGTCTGTAGGAGTCTCCTTCCAACACAATGGCATGACTTTGACTGACCAACCGATCAAGAGCAGCATTTCCCATAGCAGCATCAGGAAACAACTCAATCCATGCTTCAATTTTACGGTTGCTCGTAAAAATAAGGCTGGAGTGTAAATGGCGTTGGGCAATGATTTCGTACAAATCTTCTGCTTGAGTAAAGGTAAGAGCAGTTAACCCAAAGTCGTCAATAATTAACAGATCAGGCGTTACGAATCGCTTTAAAGTCTTTCCCAACTATGATCTGCTCGGCTAGCATGCATATCTCTAAACAGTTGCGCGGCTCGAATAAATCTAACCCGCTTGCCTCGACGACAGGCTTGATGACCAAGAGCTTGGGCCAGATGACTTTTGCCGGTCCCTGTAGGGCCAACAATTAAAAGCCCTTTGTTTTCCTGCAGATATTGACCCCCCGGCCAAGTCACGGATCAAATGCTGGACTTTTAGGGGATACCTGGCCATTTCAAAAGACTCGAGGGTTTTCTCTTGCTCAAACTTGGCTTTCTTAATCCGCTCAATAAAGGCTGTGTTGTCCCGCCGTTGAATCTCATCCTGTAACAATAATTCCAACCATTCATTGTGGGACAGAGCATTCTCGCGCGCTTGGCTTAAGCGGACTTCATAGCTCTCCAGGATACCAGATAAGCGTAATCGCTTCAGACACTCTGTTAAAGAATAAAGGGTCATTGGCTTACTCCTTGAAGCGGAACAAATTCATGGGCTGATCGGATATAGCTTGTTTGGTGGCCAAGCACACACGGTACAGGCTGATAAAGCTGTTCTTCATACTTATGGACTAGGATTTTTTTCAAAGTGCGGTAAGTATAATTATCAAAGGCTATAGAACGCTGACAAGCAGACACCAATCGAGCGTTGCCATGCTCAATAGCTAATCTTAAAACAGCCTGTGCCTTTCTCTGGCCAATCATGGTTGGGGCTTTTAATATGGTTTCTAGAAACTGTGTGGTAAAAGGGCCAATCTGTTGGGCTTGTTGCACACAGTATTCTTTGTCTTTGCTTAAGAAAGCTTGCTTGTTTGTCGGATAATCCTGGGGATCTGTCATCCACTGACCACGGCTTTGGCAACGGATATGACTTTTGATTTTCTGATTATTCACATAAATCTCTACCATCCGTTTGCCAGCTCTTAACCCCACCATCTGGCCAATATACGGTGTTGGAACAGAATAGTATGACCCTTGAAACACCACATGGTGATCCTGATGGACTTTCAATTCTTGCCAGACGGCACATTCATAATCTGTCGCCGGTAAAGGCTTGAGAGTTGCTTTTTCTTGAGAGGTAAACAGCTCCCAAGGTGTATGACCGGTGGTACGTGTCACTCTGGTAGCAATTTCATGGCGGCACCAATGCAGAGCGGCGATATTGGCTTGTTCAATATCTTTAAAGGTTCTGCCTGCTAACAATTGTTGGCGAACAATAGTGACGCTGCGTTCTACCCTTCCTTTGTGTTGCGCTGTCCTCACCTTATTCGGGTCACAGACAAATCCATAATGACGTTCTAGTTCACCGTAAGAGCGGTTAAAGATTGGATCATAAATGTTTGCACTCACAACACCGGCCTTTAGATTATCGAGCATCACTGTCTCAGGCACGCCTCCAAAAAAATGAAAGGCCCGACTATGGCAATCAATCCAGGTGGCCACATCCTGACGAAAGACAAACCTTACAAACCGATAACGACTATGAGATAACACCATAATAAAGGCATACGCCTTACGCTGTTTATGCGTCAGTGGTGTCAACGCCGATTTAAAAATGATACAGATTTGAAGCAAACACCGATTTAAAATTGACACAGGATCGATCAACTTCTAGGTGATTATTTGTAGGTTAACTCATAAGGTTGCCTCCTCGTCTTTAAGCCTGGATGGAATAAGTCCAGCTTTTCTTTTGTCCTTCAGGCGATAACTTTCCCCTTGGATATTAAGGACAGTGGCGTGGTGTAAAAGTCGATCTAAAAGGGCAGCTGTTAAAGTCACATCGCCAGCAAGAGCTGTATGCCATTGCCCGAACGGCAGATTGCTGGTCAGAATAATACTGCCTTTTTCATACCGTTTGGCCACCAACTGGAAGAGGAGGTTGGCTTGCTCCCTGGAAAAGGGAAGATATCCTACCTCATCAATAATCAGCAAGCGATACCCTAAAACAGTCCGCTTTAACACCTCCTCCAATTTACCTTGGCGCAGAGCTGCATCCAATTGTAGCAGTAAATCAGCGGCAGTGACAAAGCGTGTTTTAAGGCCTGCTTGGGTTGCAAGATATCCCAACGCAATGGCTAAATGGGTCTTGCCCACGCCACTGGGGCCCAGCAGGATCACATTTTGATGGCGCTCCATAAAGGCAAGAGAGCGCAAACTTGCTAAGGTCTTGGTAGATAGTCCTGTCACCAAACTGGAATCAAAGTCATCTAGGGTCTTAATCACAGGAAAGCCAGCCATTTGTGTTAAGATCGCTTGAGTACGGCTTTGACGTTCGGTCATTTCTGCTCTCAAGAGCTGCTCAAGAAAGTCACCGTAAGAGTGATGGGCTTGTAAGCTATGCTGAGCAATGTCCACATACTGAGGGCCAATTGCATTTAAGCGTAATTGCTGGCACAGGGATTGAATCCGATCATATTGTAAATTCATCAGGCCTCCAACAGCTGTTGATAAACAGATAAGGGATGCTGCAAGACCTCTTGGGACCAGAGCGGGTTGGGCGATTCTTGCGGCACGGCTCTGATAATTGTCCCTTGATAGGGCAGCGGCAAAGGATACAGATATTTCTTCTCCTCTATCAAGCATTCAGCAGGAATAGCTTTGGTGGTCCCATGAACTCGTTGATTCGCAATCTCTCTCAACCACTTGAGAACTTCCTGATTAGCTGTATCTTTATCCAAGAGTAATCCTGCCATCTTTAATCGAGTGACTAAAGGGTTGTAAAAGCTATAGCGTAGATAGCCATTGAAGCGCTCGACTTTACCTTTAGTCTTGGCTCGGTAAGGACGGCAAACCTTCAGTTGGAATCCATAATGACGCGCAAAGTCAAGCATTCCTCCATTAAAGCGGTGACATCCTGGGCCATAAACATCACGCTCAAGAATCACTGTCTTCATATTGTCATACAGCACCTGCTTTGGAACCCCACCGAAATAAACAAAAGCTTGCTCATGGCACTCTATTAACGTTTCGAGACGCTCGTTCGTGACAAAGTGCACGTAAGAAGCGCGACTGTAGCCCAGCGTCGCCACAAAGGCTGCTAAGAAATTCTTGCCTTTACGAAATTCAATCCAGTCGACTTGCATTTGTTGACCGGGCGGCGTCTCAAAACGGATCAGCGTTTCAACAGCAACTGTTGGTTTTAAGGTACTGATATAACTTCGCAATTGACTGATGCCGCCTTTATATCCTTTGACTTGAATCTCCCGTAAAATTACAGGAGCGGGTAATCGAATTGGACGGGCCTGCTCAACCCGTTCTCGTAAATACGCCATGTAATGAGCGAGTTTCTTCATCCCGCGCGGACGTCCTTGATATCTAGGGCGCCCTTCACACACTAAATACTTACGGACCGTATTAACTGAGAAGCCAGTTTCTTGAGCGATTTGCCTTAAACTTTTACCTTAGCGACGTAAAATCTTTATTTCCATTGTTTGTTCCCATGTTATCATGTTCGCCTCCTCTTCCTTTAAAAGAAGGCATTTGGGATCGCTCACTGTATCAATTTTTTCTCGGTGCTCTGTATCATTTTATTTCTGGTGGTGACAGTGGATCAACCATCATACCGACATAACAAAAATCCACCTGGGCTTGCCTGCCTGGAACGGTCTTAAGATGGTTCCGTTGCAAATTTGGGATCAGGGCGAGCTAAGGCTGCAAGGTGGGATAACGTGGACGCAATTTAGGCGTAAACATTGAAAAGTCGATTGAAAAACTGAACCTGATCTTGGAAGCTTTTTGTCAAATAAATTGTTTGCTCTTTAAGCATCATGGCCATGGCTTCAATCCCCTTGAGGGTTCGATTAGCAGTCTTAAACGATTGGAACCCTAACATAGGCCGGATACGGCGTTTGATGCGTCGATGATCCTGTTCGAGAATGTTGTTGAGATATTTGATTTGCCTATGTTTTATGCGCTGATCTAAGATGCCTTCCTTCTTTAATTCTCCTATAGCTGCAGGATAAGAAGAATGCTTATCAGTAGTAATAGATGAAGGCATATGTTTACATTGCTTCAGCATTTTCTTAAAGAATCGCTTAGCAGCTGCCAGATCCCGAGTATGAGCCAGCATAAAATCAACGGTACGCCCATATTTATCGACTGCTCTATAGAGGTACTTCCATTGGCCTTTAACTTTAATATAAGTTTCATCCACCCTTAAAGACCAAGCTGAAGGGCGAGCATACCAGCGTATTCTTTTCTCAAATTCGGGAGCGTAATGCTGAATCCATCGGTAAATTGTGGTATGGTCAACCTTTATACCTCTTTCACTGATCATTTCTGCTAATTGACGGTAACTAAGGGGATAACGTAAATACCAACGTAGGCATTGCAAGATAACTTCAGGCAGAAAATGGCGATATCTAAACTCTTTAGGCTTCATCATACGTCTCATATCTAAGCTTGGTTTTCCTTAAATTACCAACTCCTCAAAAATTTGCAACGGAACCGTTAATATAAACCCTGAAAAAAGACAGACAGCCATGGATCGTAATCAACTCTTAGCTTTCTACTATACTATTATCCTAGGGTCTATATCTAATGCTGCAGATAAGCTAGGAGTTAAGGCCTCTACTATATCCAAACTGCTTAAAAGCCTTGAGAGAGAGGTTGGTCATCAACTTTTAACGAAAAAGGGACGAAACCTTGTTTTGACTGAAAAGGGCAAGATTTTCTTTGAAACCTCCAAAAATATTCTTGACCAATACGATCTTTCTATAAAGAAAATGCAGCGGCTTTCGGACCGTGTGGAAGGCGCATTTACTTTGTCCCTCCCGCCTTTTATCAGCAGTTTATGGTTCATGAAGGCGATAGCACCTTTCCTGAACGACAACCCGCAAATCTCTGTTGATATTAAAACTTTGAGGGAAACACCCGACTTTAAAGCCGGAGAGGTCGATATTGATATTCGCAATGTCAACCTTCTCTTTCTCAAGCCGGAAGAAATTAATGCTCACTACTTAACAACCTATAAATTTCGGTTGTATGCGAGCCAGACGTATGTGGAGGAAAAAGGCATACCTCAAAGCATTCATGATCTTGACGCTCATACGTTGATTTCTTTTACGGCGGACGGTTTATTTCCTTACACTTATGAACCTCAAGCGATCAAATGTAAACAGCATCTGATTATCGATTGCCCCTTGGCAATTGCGCATGCTGTAGAAAACAATGTAGGGATTGGTCCTCTTCTTCCCCATATTGCCCGTCTTAGCCAGCAGTCCCTTGTTCCAATTCTCCATAATCAGTTAAAGCAATCGCTTAATATATATTATACTTATCCAGCATCCTTAACTCGAAATCGCATGGTGCAAGATTTTTACAATTATTTGCAAAGCCTACCAGAAGATTTCCTGAAAGGCAGAGAAACTTTAATGACTAAGAGGCAAAAAATTTTAAATCTAGACCACGATTTTTAATGCCTTTTGTCTCAACCTTAGATTGATTGCTTCAACTGTAGGTATTTATGATAAATACCTTTGGATTTTATATTTTCAATTTGCGGGCATACTACGAAAACCCAATAAAAAAATTACTCAAATACTCAATTTTTACTAGAAAAATATTTTTTCAGAATCAATTGCGTGAAAATTTTTTACAATCAAGTCTTGTAGCCTTTTATTTAAAGGGACAAAGTTTTTTATAATAGGCTTTTCATATACGGATTGACAAATGCCTGCAAATAACAACGCAATTGTCAGTTGAATTTTTGATAAAGGAACGCTATCTTCTTCACTACCCCGAAAATTAATTGGGAACCCACAATTAGGTAAAAATACTCCATTTACCATGATATCTTCATGGCAGTTTGATATTTTTTCTCTTTGTCTCCTAAAATAAACAGCATCAAATTCTCTATCAGAAGAAGAAGCACTGATTAATGTAACAGGATTTTGAAGCTGATGATGAAAATTAAAAGGGAGCACTGTTTTTCCTGTCGTTCCGATGATGAGATCATAATTGTGAAGCCTAAGTTCGTGCGTTTGAATGTCAGTAAGAGTTAGAATTTTATCATAACAAGTTACATTATATGAGGAAGATAATTTGCGGGCTAAGGCACTTCCAATAAATCCATTGCCCATAATAAGAAGCTTTTTAGCCATAAAATTAAACTTAGGTAACGTTTCTGTAATCCGATTAACTTGGGCTTCCGCAATCATAGGAGACTCAAATATTAGCTTAGCATCGGATCTAGCAACATTAATGATAGGAAACTTTAATAACTCGTCTTTTAATTTATCATATCCTGAGGTTGTCTGTTCTACCGCAAATACAGTTTGAGTAGAACTCAAGTAATCATTAGCAATTTTTATCAACTCTCCTCCATCATCCAAGATAACAAGACGAGAAGTAGGAGAAAGGTCCCATTTTTGAATAGTTTCAATGAAGAAAGCCTTTAATTTCTCTTTAAAAGAGCTATCAAAAGATTGGTAACCATCAAAAAACGAACTTTCAGAAGCGACATGAATCTTTTCCTCTAAGATCATTTTTGTGGCCAAATTACTAGTGGAATAACATTTACCAATAACAGCCATATTTTCTGAAGGGATACCCAAATCTAATAGAGAAAGAAGCATGTAATAGGTAGAAGGCAATATATGCTGACAAGCTATCAGATAAGTATCTTCTAGAAGATTGGCAGGAAATTCATGCGAGAGGGCTTGAAGAATTTTAAGTCTCATGGAGTATAAATGCTGATGTTTTTATGTTTTTTTATTAATTGCTATAAGGTATACAACAGTTAAACCATAAGTGGAGAGAGAAAACTATGAGTTGCTTAATCAAAAAAAATTATATTCGTCCACTCGACAAAGAAATAAAAAAAGATAGGCTTGAAAATTTTGCAGCATCTGTTTTCAAAAATCCTATCTATGCAGCAGAATTAAAGGAATTAAGGAAAAATTTTGATCTTTCTGAAAAGGAAATTATAGAAGCTTATGTAGCTTATGATTTAGATATATTTTCTTATACTAATGAAATTTATTCTCCCTTGGTAATGAGATTTGTCTTACATCTCCATAATTTATTAGAGGGTAGTTGGCATATTGGACGACAGAAAATTATTCTAGATTTACTTAAAAAAATAAACCCTGCATCAATAATTGACTTAGGATTTGGGGTACCAACCCAGTATATTCGCTGGATTCTCTCCAAGAATAATTCTTTTTTAACTCTATGTGATTTTTCGGAAAATTCTATTATTTTTGCTAAAAAATTACTAAATATATGGCACTCACGTTCGGAAGAAAAAATTAATTTCATTATTGAAGACATGGCTCTAGTTGCTCACAATAAAACACCTTATGATTTATATTTATTTCAGGATTCAATTGAGCATGTTGACAATCCGACTGAATGTTTAACTAATTTTGTTAAACATAGCAAGAAGAATGCTTACTTCTTGCTATCCTTACCCATTGGTCCGTTAATACCTATGCATTCCATTGCCTGGCACACAATAAAAGAGGCAGATTTATGGTTAAAAGATTGTGGGCTTAGACCAAAAATATGTCAATCAGTAAGGACTAACCCTCACGTAGATCTTTTTGCAAGTGAGGTAGATAAAGGATTTCTTAACTATATTGTTTTATGTTGTAAATATAGTTTTTCTAAATAAGGCGTTATTGGTAATGAGAGAAAAATTCTTATCTTTCCTCAAAAATAGGCTTACAGCAACTAAAGAAATTGACCAAAACTTAACCATTTTTGGTATCTTTCTAATTATTGCATATCCTGGCTTCTATTTAATAAACTCTTTGTTTGTAACGCCTGAAGGATATGAGAATCTTTCTCTAAGAATCAGTATAGGCCTATTGGGAGGCATTCTATGCTTAAGAAGATTTTGGGCAGAGCAATTTAAAAAATTAGTTCCCATTTACATGTATTTATTACTTATATATGCTTTGCCTTTTTTCTTCTTCTTTATGCTATTCCATAATCCGACTTCAAATTTATGGCAGTTAAATACTCTTGTTGGCTTATTCCTTCTATTTTTATTTGTAAGCTGGGTAGATGCTATCATATTAACATTAGTTGGTTACGCCGCTGCTTATTATACTTCATTTCTCGTGTTTCGGGATGCTCAATTACCCCCCGATTTCTTTAAGCTTCTTATCATTTATATCAGTCCTTTAGTTTACATATCCCTTTTTTCCAATCAAAAAGAATATATCCAAAAAGAAAAACAGAAATCTCTTAGGATGCAAGCAGGGGCAATTGCCCATGAGATGCGGACTCCTTTAGCAGCAATTAGGCATATGGCTACAGGATTAAAAATGCATTTACCTACGCTGATAACAGCCCAACAAAACCTACAAGAAAAGGATGAAAGTATCCCCTATATTAATGATGCTATATTGGAACCCCTTAAGCTGATTCCTACTGAATTGGAGAGAGTATCAAGAAGTGCTTTTACTGTCATTGATACTCTTCTCTTAAATCTCCAAGATGCTCCCTCAAAAATTGTTCTTGAGAAATGCTCTATCCTGGACTGTGTAGAAACTTCTCTCCAAGCTTATTCTCTAACTGATGAAGAAAAAGATTTAATTTTATTAGAAATTGTTGAGAATTTTGAACTCCAGACAAATCCTCATCTGCTGAAGCATGTATTCTTTAATCTATTAAAAAACTCGCTTCATTATGTAAAAGCTGCTGGAAAAGGCAGGATTTTTATTTGGACTGAGAAAGGAGAGAAGTTTAATAGGCTCCACTTTAAGGATACTGGAAAAGGGATTCCTCCCTCTATTCTTCCCTATATTTTTAACCAGTTTTATAGCCGTACGGATCACGGTACAGGCGTAGGGCTTGCTTTTTGTAAAATGGTCCTGCAGAAATCAGGGGGAGATATTACTTGTGAGTCAGTAGAAGGTGAATTTACTCACTTTACCTTAAGTTTTCCAGTAGTAAACGAATAAGCGATTTTAAAAAAGAAAGCTTAGGTGTAATCAAACACCTAAGCTTAGTCTGCTTATATCCTGTATAATATCTAGTTTACCATAACGTTAGGAATCAATTATTTCTTTTTTCTTTGATATTTCTCAAAAGAATAAATCTCGACGGGATCAATATAGTCAATATCGCGAGCATAAGCTATATAATAGATATTTTCTCCCTGCAGAATTTCTAAAGGATAGGCGTATTTCTCCCATTCTTCGGGAAGAGGATGTTGGTCATTACCATAAAATGGGAAGCAAAGCAGTTTACGGTTTTCTTCTAACTCTTTAATAAAAGAGGAGGAAATTTGTTTGTTTGTAGCCGCTTCTTTTTCAAGGTCGCCAATAAATTGCCAGTGTAGACCTTCAAAGATTTCTTCTGAAACAGTAAAAAGGGCACTTAATTTTCCTTTAGGCGTCAGGAAGATAAAACCATTAATGGATTCATTAAAATAATATTCACTAATGTTATTTTTTTCTAACAATTCATTAAAATACTTATTAAAAGTGGGATCATAGACAGGAGCGTCCCGATAATCATCATATTCAATACTTTTTTTATTCTTAAGAATAGGTTCCATAGAGACATCAGTTAAAGTCTTAAAGTATTTTAGCTGACTTTGACGGATAAAATTATTGAGAATGAGAGATGGGTCGTCGCTTTCATCTTGTTTGCGGATATATCCGTCAATAAGTCCTTTATTGAAAGCTTCAATTGCTACTTTCTCATCAGCAACGCCTGTGTATAAGATTTTACGGATGTAAGGATTTTGAAGCTTTTCGCAGAACTCTAGTCCTTTCATACTTGGCATTTCATAGTCTACAATGACAGTTGAGACTTCTTCATAACGCTGTGGTGAAAAAATAGCTTTGTAGATTTCATCACTTTTCTGCTCTCGGCTAGGGAAAGCAGAAGGCAAAAAATCAATACCCTGAAAACTGTTAACGAATTCCAAGGCTTTATAAGGATTATCAAAGAAACCATAAGTAGCTATATTGTGATCGAGAATAGGTGCCAAACTTCGCAGGATACTCGAACTATCATCAACAAAAATAACCTTTGTCGGAAAATAGCAGCATAATAAAGAATTCATTCTTTCTCCCTTTCTGTCGTTAAATCTATTTTGTCAGAAAATAATTAATAGATAATGTATTTTTTAAAGGAAAGAAGCAAAAATATTTGAAGTCTAAAGAGTTTTTTAAGATTACAACCGTTAACGAGCTCTCCAGAATTAAGGCAAGAGATACATAGAGCTATGAAGGGAGAGATTGAATAGTACATAAAATGAGAAATATCGCCTTATTAGATAAAATTGCTCTTCTTTTCTATTCCTCTAATGACTTATGGATGCCTGTAACAAAAAACAGAGGGATAGCATAGTGAAGAATATAGACATACAGTAATGAAATTAGGGCTTATTCCTTATAAAGCGTTCACCTGGTTTCGGCTACCAGAGGATCCTTAGCTCGCACTTTGGACCCCCGACCCGCTCTTAATTCAGGATCGTAGGTTCATCCAGCAGCATGGATGGTGGTGTTTTCATAAAATTAAGAGCACCACAGCTCTTATTGGCGATTTTCGTGTCGCACAGGGAATATTGTATCCTGCACCTAAGGCAATTCCCATTGATGCAATAACTGTTTTTAATGAAAATTGCTGATTAGATACCTTATGCTTTGTCTTTTTTCTTTTCACGGACACTCACTTCTATATGAATTAATAACCTTAAGTTGTGAATTTGTGGATAGCTGCTAAAGCAGTCGTCTGTGCTTCCCACATTTTGACCACAGGATAAATCCTGATGGACAAAATTTGGAAATGCTCATCTCTCTCCACAGATTCACAAACAGTTACAACCCACAGCTTTTTTATGCAAATAATTTTTAAATTAAACTATAAGATCTAAAAATAAGTTCTTCCCTTATTTGAGATCCATTTTGTGTACTTGATATTTTGAGGCCTCAAGGAAAGTATCAAGGTCGTTTTCATCTTTTTCACGAGGCCAAAAGCTTCCTAGAAAAAAATGCGCTAACATATCACAGATTTCTTCTTGAACATAATACTCATCAATTCCTTCAAGAGCTAATTCAGAACGAATATCGGGATAAAGTAATAATATTTTTTCAACTAATCGAAGCGAAAATTTAATGCCAGTCATTTCAAAAATATAATCGGCCGTATCCTGATAATCTTGTTCGGTGGGGGATAGTTTTATATTTTCACAATTTTCTAATCGTTCTGCTGAGAGATTTCTAATATGTTAGGAGTAGATCAAGATCATCTGATGTCCCATTTTTGAGCTGTTTATAATTATCTAAAACAGTTTCTAAGCTAAGTTTAAAGGGTGGCAGCATTATAACGTAATTCCTTTTTAAAAATTAGTACGATTGCGTTTTATTTAAGAACTCTTGAGCTTTTAATTTCCACATTTCTAGGGAAATTTGATCGCTCTGTAATTCCTGTTTAATTTCCAAGAATGCTCCCAAAAGGCTTAAAGCAAGCGGCTGCATGAGAGGATCTTTTTGTAGATCGCTGCCCGGTATTAAACCTATAACTTCGAACAAGCCAGCTTTTTCAATAAGTCCTCCTAATTGAATAAGGGTACGAGTTCTAGCCTTACGAAAGCCATGAGCCGCTAAACCGGATCGATTTTTCATTTGGTAAAGCTTTTGTTTGACTTTAAATATGTCACGCTGTTGACGCTTCCATTTGACCCATAAATTGTCAAGGTTTTGCGCTTTGAAAGGAGGTGGAAAGCTTTTGCCATTCCTCCTTTGATTTCCCTGAATGATTCCATCCTTGGTTAATTAACGTTAAAGCTAAGGAAGGCGAGAAATCCTCTCCCAGGATCTTTTGTATTTCCGCAAAAAGCTGTTCTGCTATTTTCCCTTGGAGCTTTTGTTGTTCCGCTTGAAGATCTTGTAATTTCTTAGAAAGAGTGTCTATTTTTTTCATGATGGTGTTTCCTTAAGGATTGTTAAGGAATTATCCCTTAACAATCCCTTTTATACAGATTGTCTCATAGAGACAGTATAACAAACAGATAACAATTTCTGCAAGTCCGAGCAATAAAAAATTGCAAGGCGCGCTTATACGTTATATAAATATAACATCGCTTAGTCGCAAGCGACACTGTAAAAAATGGTTATCAATGGCTCTGTATCACGCTCACATTAAAGTTCTTAGTCGGTCCGACCGTAATACGGTTGCTGCTCTTGCTTATCGTTCTGGAACGCAGTTGACAGAAGAGAGAACAGGAGAGGGATTTAATTTTAGAAATAAATCTGTCGAGCATGTTGAATTATTGCTGCCCGAAACTTCCCCTCAATGGGCCAAAGATTTGCAAAACTTAATTGAAAAAAACCGTGAAAAAGGGGTGCAAAAGTTATCAAATATTGTGGAATCCGCTGAAAAAAGAATTGATGCTCAGGTTTATAAAGACTTTGAATTTTCTCTGCCTGCTGAGTTAACAGTTGAACAAAATAAAGCGCTCCTCCGCGAATTTATTCAGGATCAATTTTGTAAACGCGGTATCACAGTTTTAGCCAATTTTCACAATGACTGTGACGTTGAAACAGGACAGAAAAAGCCGCATTGCCATGCCATCTTGTTAACACGCGAGTTAGCACCAGATGGACTTTCAAAGCAGAAAAATCGAGAGTGGAACCAGACATCCTTATTAGGAGAATGGCGAGAACAATTAGCAGCTTATACGAACTTTCATTTACAACTCCATGGGTATCAAGCGCGTGTCGATCATCGCTCTTATGCGGAGCAAGGCATTGAGATTGAGCCTCAGCCAAAACTCTCGCGCAGTGTTCAGGAAATGGAAGGCCGGATTGGCCATAATGCTCAAGGTCTTAAGCCTGAACAGTACACTGATAAAGCCAAAGACTATCAGCATATAAAACTGAAGAATCTTTACCGGATTATGAAGAATCCAGAAGTGGTGTTTGACATCATTCATAAGTCCCAAGCAACCTTTATGGAAGGGGATATTGATAAAGTTCTGGCCCGTTATATTGATGATCCTGAGGTGTTTCGAGCCTGCCAAGCCAAGCTTAAAACCTCTGCTGAATTGAGACTCTTGAGGGAAACAGAACAAGGCGCTGTCTTTACGACCAAAAGCATGATTAAACGGGAGCTTAGCTTAATCGATCTGGCTCAAAGCTTAAGCCAAACTGAAGGCAATAAAGTTAGCGATCAAAGTATTCAGAACCATGTAGCTCTTTATGATAAGAAGTATGAGAAGTCTGGGGGACTATCGAGCGACCAAAAAAGAGCTTTAGAGCATCTTGTTCAGGATAAAAAGCTTGTTGCCATAGTTGGTTATGCCGGTACCGGTAAATCCTCAATTCTGTCCTGTGCCCAAGATATTTGGCAAGAGAACGGATACGCCGTTTATGGACTGGCTCCGACAGGGAAAGCGGCTCAAAATCTGCAAAATGACGGCATTTCCTCAATAACGCTTCATAAGTTTTTGCGCCAGTACCATCAAGGACGTAACCAATTCAAGTCCAAGTCTGTTCTTATTCTTGATGAAGCGGGAATGGTCGATATAACGCGCTTTGAAGAGCTTTTCGATGCTTCTCAGAAATTAGGCGTTAAACTTGTTACGGTAGGAGATGGTAAACAGTTACAACCCATTGAAGCCGGGGCAGCGTTTCGGTTAGTGACAAAAGAAACAGGGGTCGCCACTTTAGAAACTGTTATACGTCAAAAACAAGCTTGGATGAAAGAAGCTACCCGCAATTTTGGAAGGGGTGACACTGAAAAAGCTATTGGTTCTTACCTGGAAAAGGGAAGGGTCATCCTTATTGATGAATCTATTCCTGACATTCAACAATTAGTAGCCATTAAGGATTATGCAGGCTTAGTCGAAGCTTTTAATATTGCGGTTCGCTCACAACGGTTAGCTGGGTGGACTTTTAGAAGCGATATCGAGTTAACTCCATCTGAAAGACAAATTGGAGGTCAAAAAATTGGCCCGTGGAAGGGAGTTGAAAAAGAGGCGGGTGAAGCAATTGCCAATAATATTGAGCACTGTCGTCCTCATATCTTAGCCTACAAAACGGATCCATACCGTATTGCAGAGAGTTTAACCTCTGACCTTGATCCCGCACAGCAAAAGCTTTATGCGGCTAGAATGGTGCATGGATGGAATATTGATTCGAGAGGAATGCAGGCCTGGGAGTTTACGTGTAATCCAAGGCAAGCCACCATGGAAGCTCTGATAAAGGATTGGTATCAATCTATTCAAGCAGAGCCTCATAAAAACCATGTTCTTATGGCTTATACCTTAAACGAGACAGAGATGCTAAATAAGCAAGCGCGGGCACTGAGGCTTCAAGATGGAGCCATTGATAAGCAAAGCTTTACCCACCAAATTACGCGGATTGATACAGACGATTTTGGCGACGAAGTCCGCACTCATAAGCAGCGTCAATTCTCTAAAGGGGATCGTCTTCTATTTATGAAGAATGATCATGGACTGGGGGTGCGTAATGGGATGGTAGGAACGATTGAAGAAATCAATAAGACAACGTTAAAGGTTCGCCTCGATGCGAAAGAAGGCGAGGAGGGGAAGATCGTTTCTTTTGCTTCCAAGCTTTATCCCTACGTTGATCTGGGATGGGCAATTAATCTCAACAAGCAACAAGGGGCCACGAACCATAAAAGCTTTATTTTGGCCTCCAATCATTTCCACAGCAACCTCACTTATGTCGCTCTGACCCGTCATACAGAAGAAGCTTCTATTTACGGCACCTCCCAAGAATTCTGGACAGAAAGTGTCTTTGCCAAACAGCTTGCTAAGGGGCAAGAAAAGCTCTCCTCTTTAGACTATATTGATTCTGATCAAGCCTTAAAGCTGGCGCGGCAAGAGAGCTCTATCATCACCGAGGCCTTGGAAGGGGTCAGTAACCAACTTAAGGCGATCCATTATACAGCAAAACGGAGCTTCACTCGCTGGTTGGGGAAAGAGCCAACCTTTGAGAAGATTAAGGTCAGAGAAACCCTTACAGAAGCTCAGCGTGCTCATAGGCTACAAGATGATAGCCAAATACCATTAAATTCTTCTCTTGGGACCTCTGAGCCGCCTTCCTCAGAACCAGCCCTGTCCTGGAAAGAGATGGTTGCTGACTTAGAAAAAAAGGATATGGAGAAGCGTATCCTAAAAAGCACTGGTCAGACTATGGAAGAATACAGAGCCTTGAAAAACGAGCTGTATGGTATCTCCTCTCACCAGAACACTTCTTCCCCTGGCCCCTCTTGGCGTGATGTTCTCGATCAGCTTGTTCAACCTCAGCGTTCTATCTCTCTATCGGATCAAGAGGCTACAATATCCTTAGGCGGTAACTCGTCTGAGAAGGTCCTGGATAAGATGGATTACCGCCCTCAATTTGAAAAAGATGTTCACAATTTTACAGATCGGTATAATGTCTATAAAAAAGCTGAGAGCGAAGGTCATACAACCGAGCAAGATACTTTAACGTTAAAAAAAGAAGCCATGGCGCTTTCTAAAAATGAAAATGCTATGTGGTATTTGGAAGTGAGAAACCCAGAAATGGGCCAAGAGATCCAACGCTTAGCTAAAGATTATAATCGACACCAAGCCCTTAACCGAGACAGCGGTTTAAGCCGCTAAGAGAGGAGAGATAGTAATGACCGTGTCCCCCACCAGTGAAGCCTTTAAAGAATTAACCAGCACCCTTTATGCTCTAAAAGGGTTAACCCAAGAATTAGAAAAAGAACGGGATGTGATTGTGACGTCAGCCGGTCAAATGTCGAGCTGTACACGGCAATTCCAAACGTCGATTCAAGCTTTAAAGGATTTATCCCCTGAAGTTGTTCTACAATTAAATACAGTTATTCATCAAGCCGTCCCTCTTATGGCTAAGCAAGCCGCAGAAGAAACTGTTCGCTTATTCCTTGAGAAAACTACCGATCAAATGGAGGCGGAACTTAAGAAAGTAGAAAATCAGTGCCTTAAGGTTAATCAGCAACTGTCAAAGAATTTAGAAAAGATGAGTTTCCTTTCTCGAACTTCCCTCATTCTTGCTTTCCTATCCACCTTAATGGGGGTGCTATTGGAGGCGGCTTTATCCATTACTTTATGCCGCCCCTAAGCCAGTTAACAAAGACGCAGCTTGAATATGGGGAGTTCATGCTGAAAGTTTGGCCTAAAATGGGCTCCAAAGACCAGGAAAAACTGATTGCTTTATCTAAGCCAGCTAAAACGCATTCCTGATATCTTCCCTATGAATGAAAGAGTAAAAAGACATGATCCATAAAAAAGCAAAATTAAGTTTAAACCCCCAGCAACACCATCAAGCGCAGGACAAGGTGGCTCAATTAAAAACATTTTTTGAGACTGGCCAACAACCGACTTCACCCAACCTGCCACAAGAAAATAAAAAAACTCCTAAAGCTAAACAACAGGAAACGCCTGCAAAGCCTAAAGTTGATTCTAAGGAAAAGGATCAACACCTAAGATTAAAAGCGAAAAAGGAACGAGATAAGAACCGGCAGGCCGCATTTGATTGGCTTTTAAGGACTTACCCTCAATGCTTCAGCGAGGAAAATCCTAAGCCTTTAAAATTAAAGATTGAAAAAGACATCTTTGCTGAACTGCCAGAGAACCTTCCTTTTTCACGCTTGCATATACGAGAAGCCCTTGGATTTTATACACGCTGGTTTAAGTATAAGGAGGTCTTAGCAAAGAGTACTCACCGTTATGACCTTCAAGGGAATACTATTGAAGAATTATTAGCGGACCATAAAGCTCATGCTCAACAAAGAAACAATTTAGAAAAGGAACTATAAATCAGAACAGCATAAATTCTTAAATTTCTTTCGTTTAGTGAATTGACATGTTATAGTAATATTACTATATTATTCAGTGAAGAGTTATTCGTGAAAAAGCCAATATATTGGGTTGGAAATTCAAAGGATGATTTGATGGAATTTCCTGAAAGGGTTCGAAATGAAGTTGGATATGCCCTTTATATTGCACAGTTAGGCGATAAACATCCTTCAGTTAAGCCTTTCAAGGGATTTAAAGGAGCGGGAGTACTCGAAGTGGTGGAGGATTATGAACGGTACGCCCATATTTATCGACAGCTCGATAGAGATATTTCCATTGGCCTTTGACTTTAATATAAGTCTCATCCACTCTTAACGACCAAGCTGAAGGGCGAGCATACCAGCGTATCCTTTTTTCAAATTCGGGAGCATAATGCTGGATCCAGCGATAGATCGTTGTATGGTCGACCTTTATCCCTCTTTCACTGATCATTTCTGCTAATTGGCGATAGCTAATGGGATAACGTAAGTACCAGCGCAGGCATTGCAAGATAACATCAGGGAGGAAATGGCGATATCTAAACTCTTTGGGCTTCATCATACGACTCATCTATTGGGCAATTTACCCTTAACCTAACAACTCCTCAAGAATTTGCAACGGAACCCTTAGGACCCTCCCCTAATCCGAGCTTTTCAAGAATATACTCATATATGATAATTTTTTTATCAAAGGGTAAATTCTTTTGAGAGGTATAGTTCAACTTTTTCGTCATGTTATCTTTCAATTCTTCATTACAACTCTTTAAGCTTTCTTGAATAGCATTCAAGTAATAATTGGATACTGCCGTGACCTCATGGGGGAAATTTTTAACGTTAGGCCCCATTTTTTTTAATATAAGCTTTAAGTTTCTTGCAGCTGTTAACAACAAAGATACATCTTTATCATAGGGTGATAACTGATCATTCATTTTTTTATCTTCTTGGTATAATTCTGATAAAAACTTAAAAGCTATAGAGGCGTCTAATCTGTACTGATAGCGGTGCGTAGTTGAAAAAAAAGTTAGTTTAGAAGAGGCGGGTGTTACTGAAAACGCTAGTGCCGGAGTCGGAAGATTAAAAAGAGTGGTTACTTTAAGGTAGTCTTTCAACTGACTAACGGCTTGTTGACGATTTCCTGCCGCGGCTTCAGTCCAGGCTTGAATTGCTGAAGTCCAATGCACCTTTATTGAATCATTAAATTGGGAGGACGCTACTTCTGGAATTCTAGTATACATTTTATCTATATCCTTGCTAAGTTTGACAAGTTCCCATAACCCTATTTCAAAGCAAACTACGCCTCTTTCAAAACTTGGTAAACTTTTTACTAGTTTGAATGCTTGTCTAAGATAGTCCTGTGATGGTATACCAGCTTGAAGACAAATAGACGTTAAGTCCTTTCTTCGAGGAAATTCCAGTCCGTTAGAAAATACTCGGGCAAGTATAAAGTTTGCCTCTATAGAGCCTGATAAACTAGTCATTAATAGATTAATAGCCGTTAAAATTTCCCCTCTTAAGTCAGCGCGGTTTTGGCCTAGTTCTATTCGCTCATCTAAATATCTTATAATAGCCCTATCTAGGGTATAATCCTGCCCTACCTGAGGATTTTCATAAACATTTTTTATTATTTTGAATAAATTATCGACGCTATCTTCCTTTTTCTGAGAATTTTTAAATATCTGATTGCTAAAAATAAAGGAGACAGCAGATAAATCATGAACATTCAAAGCTAGATCCAACCACTTATTGCGAATGCCCCCTTGTCCTTTTGGTCCGTTGTAGTGAATAATTCCCATGGCAGTATAAGCACGAAAATTACCAGCATGGACATCGTCAAAGAATTCATTAATATCCTTATACCGTCCCCACTTTATCACTTCTTTTACCACTTTTTGAAAAAACGGCTCTAAGCTATAAACCGCATTTCTGGTCTCAGGCGAAACAAGCATCAAATTCGCCAAATCCTGCTTCGAGCAATAGAAGAAGATTCTTTGTCTAACTTCATCTGCAAGATAGTCGAGAGAATTAAAATCAGCAGAAGCAGGACCAGTCAAAAAGTTACGAAAATATTTTGTTGCCAGCTGTTGATAAAAATCTTGAAGATCTTTCCATTTGGTTTCAGCGTCCTCACCCAGAATTAATTTTCTAAATTCTGGCAATAATTTTTTTAAAGAATCTAGATTGTTTCTATATTCGTCAATTTGTTTATATTTCTCGCTTCCCTTATATTTATCTCTGTATTCCTCACCATGTTGTTCTTTTTTCTCTAACTCATCAATAATTTCATAGGAGAGGGTTCTTTGCCTTTTGTGCTCTTGAGGTTCTTCTGTGGGGTCTACGTCTTCCCTATTTATTGAACTTGAATAGGGCCTTTTATTGCTTTTGGAAAAAGGACTTTCGTCCAGTTCCATCGCTACCGACCCTAAGGAGGTAGCAGCAAAAAAGAGGAGGAAGATTTTTATTGATATTTTCATTTCAAAAGTTCCCTTTTTATGGAGAGTAAAGAAAAAATTACAGTTATATAAGATAAAACTTAACCTTCTCCCATACATATAAACATAAAAAAGATAATTTCAATAAGTTTGTGAATTTTCCTGCATGTTTAACGGAAAAGTAAATTTTTTACCTATAAAGCTGCCCTCTTTTTCTTATGAGCATAGGTTTTGCATGGCTGTATGATTCTTAGAGATTGTTTCAATTTTAGCCATAGTATAAAATGTATATCTGGAGAAATTATAGAAAACGCGTTTGGGATGTATAAAGTTCTCTGAATCATACACATTATTGTGTTTTAGGATACATAAACTTTGCACTTTCTGGGAGATTTGATAATTCATTAAATTGTTGTCTAAGAAGTTCTAATTTAAGGGCTGTCGTAGCTTTATCCTCTTTAAGTTCCTCCATCCTTATTTGCATTGCTGATAAATGTTGTTTTAAACGATCACTTTGATCGGTACGGTTAATATCATGAGAAAGACGGATATATTCTGCTTCTAACTCCGGCAGAGTTTGTTCAATAACAAGGATCTGCATATCAAGCTGCGGCATCAGATCCTTCGCTTCATCTTGATAAAGCCCCGCATAATACTCTTGATTTTGACTTAAGACTAAATCCTGACGTATAGCCTTTCCTTGAAAGTCAGCTACCGCCGCCAGTATTTCTTGCTCTTCTTGTTCCGGATTTAGGCTGCTTAATGCAAGAGCTTTGGCTAAATTCTCTTCTTCTTGTTGTTGGCACTGCAAAGAAGCTCGCATAGCCTGTTCCAAATCTGCATCCTCTTCTGTGCTAGAGGCTATACTCCAAGGGGCGTAAAGGAAGAGAAATAAAGCCGTATGCACGCCACTCTTTTGGCAAATTCGATATTTAAGATTAAGTAACATCCTTTATAAGTCCTCTTCTAACTAGCCTACTACACCATAAAGCCTTTACTCCTTAAGGAATGTAAAGGCTGTCAAATTGTCATTATAAAAACTCTGCAAATGGCTTTTTCCATCGTCGCTTATCCCGCAGGTGCAACGTTAGCAATAAAAGGAGGATGGTTCTGCAAGATTTCTTCATCTCTTTATTTTTCACGTTACTATGCGTTTATCAAAACGTTTAACCTTAGATACACATGTGGATTGCATGAAAATTATCTTTCTTTTTACCTATAAAGAGCTCGAGTTGCAAAAATTTTGGGCAAGTAATTTTATTTCAAATTTTTAAAGTTAAATTTTAAATTTTTCCTTGGTGTGATCCTATTAAAATTGACATACAATGCTTTAGGATTAAAAATTCTATCAAGCAGAGGTATTTTCATTTATATACAACGTCATCGGTTTGCTACTAGTTTGATTCAATCAGTTGTTTTTCTCTCTCATTGAGATGCTCTCAGTTTAAGAGAAGATACCTTTAACGATTAATTCTATATAAAGTCCACAGGAATTTATTAGTTAAAATTACTTACATTATCTTTTTTCATCACTGAAAAATTCTGATATAAGAGTTAGGAGGATTTATTGGTAAGTTTTAGTAAACTTCCTTGCAAGCAGATTAAGGAGTATGTGGTATTGGGCACGATATATTCAACACCTGTGCTAGCCCTTATATTTTATTTTCTTTTTTCTTGCTTACTACCTAAACAATATTACAGGTGTTTTTAATCAGATGCTTCTTAGTAAAGGAAGCTACCCTTTATCTTTATCTTTCACGTTCCTTCTAATACTAATAACAATTATAGGAAACAATAATGAAAACTATCTTCCTGGCCACTGCTGCCATTCATGAAACAGCCTTAGAAGAACAAGAGCTATGCTTTGCAAAAGGCTATCAAAAATTTAACAATTACTGTTCATCCCAACCTACTTATTAACTATTTTAGGATACGACTCATGAAACAACGGCATAATGGTCTTCTTACTCTTGCTTTAAGTCTACTTCTTGGTACCAGTGTATGTTGCGGCACCTCACAGGCCATGGAAAATCCATCAAGTATTGATTTAGCAAATATTACCAGCACATCTTTAAGCCTTAAAGGAAGGAAGATTGGAGATGCTGGGGCGCACGTCCTAGCCAAGAATACTACCCTCACTTCCTTGAATTTGGAGGATAATCTGATTGGAGATGCTGGGGTGCAGGCGCTGGCCACCAATACTACTCTCATCTCTTTGAACCTCAGGCAGAACCAGATTGGGGATGCTGGGGCGCACGTCCTAGCCAAGAATACTACCCTCACTTCCTTGAATTTGGAAAATAACAATATTAGAGATACAGGAGCACGAGCTCTCCTCACCACCCTAAGAGCTCACACAAATCTAACAGAATTATCCTTAAACTGGCCCAACGGCATTAATATGAATGAGGTTAAGCGTCTTCTGGCTTGCAACACAGGACTGGCGAGATACAGCAAAGGAGAACATTTCCGTCCTGTACCCCACGTCGTACAAGTAACACCTACCCAAAATATTAATTTGGCAAGTATTACAAGCACATTTTTAAGCCTTAAAGGAAAGAAGATTGGAGATGCTGGGGCACAGGTCCTAGCCAAGAATACTACCCTCACTTCCTTGAACTTGGAGGACAATCTGATTGGAGATGCTGGGGCGCAGGTCCTAGCCAAGAATACTACCCTCACTTCCTTGGATCTGGAAAGGAACGGGATTCGGGATGCAGGGGCACACGCACTGGCTAAGAATACCACCCTCACTTCCTTAGACCTGCGGGAGAACCAGATTGGGTGTGAGGGAGCGCAGGCGCTCCTGAATGCCCTGCGAACCCAAACAAACCTAACAGAACTATCCTTAAAATGGCCTAACAGTAATAATGAAAGGGAGGTTGAATTTCTTTTAAATCGCAACAGGGAATTGGCAAGCAACCGCACTCACCAAGTTATCCCCACTGTGCCCGCTCCTACCCCTCAGCCTATGCAAGGAACATTCCCTCAGAATGTCATTGCTCCAGTCTTACCAGACGAGCCTTCTGAAACCAAGGAAGACAAGAAGGAGGAAGTTAGAGTTTTTTGTCTCACTTATTAATAAAGCCCCGAGAGACACAGCTCTTCGAAAAAAAACCATAACCCCCTCTCAACGTCCAAATCGCTTGCTAGATTCTTCTCAGGCAAAAATTAAGCAATTAGAAAAAGAAAAAGCCCAGGTGGAAGAAAACCTTTCTTCTGTTATGCTGGCCAATGAACACCTTCTTGAAAGACAGAGCACACTTGCCAGCTCTTATCAGAGTGTCTTTGAGCTCTTGCAAGAAATGCCTCAACAAGAGTCCCCACTTGTTCAGATGGCTTTGGGGCTATTTTATAAGCTAGAGTTAGTGCCAGCTCCACACCCTCATTTGGCCTTAGAATGGTTTGGCAAGGCTTTGGGTCAGGGAGAGAGCCGTGCACTCGATTTTATCAGAGAGGACGCAGATAAAGGAGAAAAAGAGGCTCAATACCTTGTGGCACGCGCTTATGAACAGGGCCAAGGCATCCCGCGTGATCTCAGGCAAGCTGCCACTTGGTATAATAAAGCCGCAGAGCAACAGCATCCCCTTGCTCGACAACGCCTTGCAGCTCTTCAAAGCGTTGAACTTGAAATTGCTGCCCAAGAAGGCGATCGCCAAGCTCAATATGAGCTCGCTCAAGCGTACTACTATGGAAATGGCTTGCCTTTAAATATTGATGAAGGCATTAATTGGTTTAAACGTGCAGCAGAAAATCATCATGCGCCTGCTCAACTCTTTTTAGCCCGTCTTTACGAAAAAGGTGAACATGTGGTGCAGGATTCCACACAAGCCTGTGAGTGGTATGATAAAGCCCTACAGCAAGGTGAAGAAAAAGCCCTTATTGGCTTGAAGGCCCTTGCCCAGAATGGTTCTATAGAAGCTTGTTATGCTTTAGGCCAAGCGTTTGAGAAAGGGCAAGGAGTTGCCCAAGATCTTCTGCAAGCGCGCCAATGGTATGAAGGTGCAACCTTACAAAACCATGCTCCTTCTTTGTATGCATTAGGGGCTCTGACTGAGGACGGACGCGACCAAAGCTTTAACAAAGCAGAGGAGATTCTTGCACTTTATCAGAAAGCTTATACCTACTATGATCAAGCTCAGCATTTAAGTCATCCTCAAGCTACTTTTGCTTTATGGCGGGTAGCGCAAACAAGAGATTCCCTGAAGGATATTAAAACACCCGAGCTGAGACGCAATCTCTTGTTAAAGAAACTTCAAACTGCCTTGCCTGCCTCTTTAAGCCCTGATGTACTTTATAAGGTGGCGTATTTGGCTGAGATCATTCGCTTGGGGTTCCAGGAAGGGCCACAAGAAGCCCTTTTCCAAGCTCTTTATGATTTAGGCCACTTTCCCCGACACAGCTATCAAAGCCGTGCAGTCCTAGACATGCTCATCCATTTAATTAACTCAGAAGAATTCAATGCAGATGCTTTAGATGAGCAGGAAGATAATTTCAGACTTACGGCCTTAGGACGTATCTGCCGCGGTATTCATCTCATTAAGGAACCCTCATCATTAATAGCTCCTGATCAACTCCCCCCTCGCTTGCGTGTTGCATCCGATGGGATAAGGGATGTGCGTGTGGAGGTTTTCAATTGTTTGTTTAAACAAGATCAAGCCACCAGTCATTGGCCGGCTTTTGAGCAGTCTATCCATCGTCTGTTAGGTTACT